>CAZDHN010000112.1:0-12352 GCA_964505115.1 uncultured Planctomycetaceae bacterium | reverse complement strand
GGGTTTCCGTTACGAGCTAGCGGAGGGACTTGAACCCACAACCTGCTGATTACAAATCAGCTGCTCTGCCGATTGAGCTACGCTAGCCGGTCTGGCCCACCACGCGAACCACTTAATATAACCGACTTGCCACCGGACGCAAGTCGGATAGCCAAAAAAATGTGCAAAGCGGAAATCGGCGCGAGAAAATTATGCCGATTGCTGCCACCAGCGAGGGATATGTGCCGAATTGCCCCGTTCACGGCGGCCGGAAAAACGATGAAACCCCCCTTTGGAGCGTGTCGCCCGCAAACGACTCGTCGACCAATATATTATTCGGCTTCCGGAAGGTCAATCTTCTCTTCTCGGGCGGCCTGACGGAGTTTCTCCAGCGCCCGGGCTTCGATCTGCCGGATTCGCTCCTTGGTTACACCCATTTCGGCACCGACCTGTTTCAGTGTGAGAGGTTCCTGGCCACGGGTCAGGCCGAAGCGGCTGATTACGATTTGCCGTTCGCGTTCATCGAGCCGCTCCATGATCCGCCCGATTTGGACCTCTCTTTCCAGTTGGGCCGACTCCAACTCGTACTGATCGCTTCGCCCGTCCAGCGTGGTGCCGAACATTTCGTCGTAGCTGGTACGGAACCGGTCGCGGTGCCGATGTGCGTCGGGGATAGTCCGGGCGAAGTTTTTCATGATCGCCCAACTGGCATAGGTGCTGAACTTGTTACCCCGGGCGAAATCGAACTTCTCCACCGCGCGGATCAGCGACACGTTACCGTCGCTGACCAACTCGAAAAAGCCCTCCGACGCGCCCACGTGCCGCTTGGCGATCGAAACGACCAGCCGCAAATTGGCTTGGATAATTCCGTTCTTCGTCGCCACCGCCTGGTCGTAGATCTCCTCGATCTGGTCCATCAGGCTGGTCCGGGGATTCTGCCGATCGAGCATGTCGAGCAGTTTTCCGGCCTTGTGCTTCAGGTAGTTCATCTTGCGGAACAGGTGCGCCTCCTGTTCACGCGTCAACAGGGGCACTTCGTAAAGGCTCGCCAGGTAGGGCGGCAGGCCGCTGGGTAGCCGGGGCTTCTTCCGAGGCTGATCGCTGGCGGGCCCCGGCCCCAAAATCTCTTTCTCCGACCGAACCGCCGCGAATTGCTCGTTGGGGATATAATCCAGCGGCAACTCCATGATCCGCCCGGCGCGTATCTCGGCGACAATCCGGTAGATGCTCGTCTTCGTGCGGCAGAACCGTTTGGCCAATGCTTCGGCCGATTCGCCCCGGCGAAACTGCTGGAATATCTTCCGCCTGATTTCCATCCCCAAAGGCCCGGCACTGTCGGGAAAGATGGCAATGTCGGGGTAGTCGCGATCGAATTGCCTAAGGGTGTAGCGAATAGTCTCCACGCTACGTCCCATCTTGTTGGCAATCCGCTTGGTGACGTCGGCCAGACAGCCGCCGGCCTGGGCCAGACGCCGCGCGCGGCCGATAATCTGCTCGCGATCCTCGTCGGTCAATTGGCTGAAGCGGGCTCCGCGACGCACTCGCTCCTTGTTCGACTGGACAAATCGGTCCACAGAACTCCGTAGAAAACCCACCCGCTTGCGACCGTCAAACACGAAGCGACGACTAACCAACCCCTGCTTTCGCCAACGGGAAATGGTCTTGGCCGAGACCTTGAACCGGCGGCTCAATTCCTCGATCGTGAGCACCTCTTCGCCGGCCGCGTCGGCCGATATTGCAGCCGAGTCGGAAAGATCTTCCACGAACAGCCGCAGGTCGTGGCTGGCTTCGTTACCTTTGACCCTCATGTCGGGATACGACTCGGGCCGGTAACTCGTTATGCGGAAGCAAAGATACTGATAGGTATAGGTGCGGCCGGGCTCCAGTTCCGCGAGGAGTTTTTCGGCCAGATTGACCTGCTCGATCTTCTTCTCGCGCGGCGCGAACCGGACCTGCTGGTCGCGGAGCTGCCGAATGGCCGGATTAGTATACTTGGCACGCATCGTTCTGCCTCTTTGTTGCCGGGTGCCCGCCGCTATGTCTCTTACGAGTAGTTCGGCTAAACGAACACGGCATTGAGAGCCCGTGGTAATCTGTTAGATCCGGGCGGACGTACCACATCCGAACCTCTGGAATTTCCACAAGTCCCTCTTTCAATAATGTACCCCAAAACTGGTGGTAAGATCAAGATAAACCACTTGGGTCGAGACTCTATCCCCCCGGATAGAACTAGACCCACGCATTCTCTTGCTTTCCCAGGCTGCAATTACGAATCCCGCCCTTTCTGCAGTCTATTCAGTGCGAAGTGGCCGTTTTCGACCACATGCTAATTCCAACCTGTAGTACGTAATAAGGTGTCGATGGGTCGGTAAAAAGTTCGCCGAATGGGACTGGTTTTCTTCCCGGCCAGAGGGCATGAACCGTCCGCGGCCAGACAAATCGCCCGTGGCGGCTTGCCTAGATTGCCTGGATGACCAAGCTTGGTGCGTGCCGGGATCAAACTGGTTCCAACAGGCTTTCGTCTGAACTGGACCGACAAGTCCAGTCGATCTAGCGACTACGGGTGTATCTAGGTCGAGCGGAAGGCTCTGGGTAGAGACATCCGTAGTCCTGCAAACTCTGCACGATAGTCCCCGGTAAGAACCCAATCACTGGTATCCGATCATGCAAAAATTCGCCAAATTTTCGTATCTGCTTTGCCTGGCGGTACTGGCAGCCGCCGCCCGGCCCGACCCGGTGATAGGCCAACAGAAAAAGTCCGTCGCGCTCGAGAGTAGTCGCGCGGTCGGCACGATAGACCACGTTGTCGTGCTATTGGAGGTGGGCGGCGACGTGAAAGCGTCGGAGCAGGGCAAGGTCGAATCGGACAAAATGAGCGTGGTATGCACGCTGGACTACGACGAGCGTACGCTGGAAATACCGAACGCTCCCGGGGCCCAGCTTCGAGCCATCCGCCATTACAACAAGGCCGACGCCGTGATCAAGGTGGGCGAAGGCGGCTTCAAGCCGGCGCTGCGCGAGGAGCGGCGTTTGGTGGCGGCGGAAATCGGAGAAGGCGGCAAGACCACGCTGCTTTCTCCCCTGGGCACGCTCACGCGCGACGAGTTGGACCTGATCGACATCCTGGGTAACAGCCTGCTGATGGACCGCCTTCTGCCCGACGAGCCGGTCGCCTTGGGCGATACCTGGGAGCACTCCGACAAATTGATGGCCGCCCTGTTGGGCCTGGACGCGGTCAGCGAGTCGACGGTCGTCAGCAAGCTTACCGAGGTGACCGACGCGGTGGTCCGAGTGGAAATGGCCGGCGAGGTGCAAGGGGCCATTGGCGGAGTGTCGAGCGAGATCTCTCTGAAGGCCAAGTATCGTTTCGATCTGCAAACCAAACGGATCGACTGGCTGGGTCTGCTGGTCAAAGAGAAGCGTAGCATCGGCCATGTGTTGCGCGGCGTGGAACTGGTTGCCCGATTGCAGATGCAAATCGGCCCCAAGGACGATTCCGCGAAACTGAGCGATGCGGCGTTGGAGAACATATCGGTGGACGACATATCGTCGAAGCCGGACGACGCACTACGCCAACTGGAATACGAATCGCCGGAGGCCGGCTGGCGCTTGACGCACGACCGCTGTTGGTTCGTGTACAGTGCCGATCACGACCACGTGATTCTTCGCCTGATCGAGCGTGGCGAGTTGCTGGCGCAGTGCAACATCTCGCCGCTGCCCGATTTTCCCGTCGACAAGCCGGAAACACTGGCCGAATTCCAGGACGAGATCAAGCAGGCGCTGGGTAAGAAGTTTGGCGAATTCGTCCAGGCCGGGCAGCGGATGAACGACCAGGAATATCGGGTTTTGCGAGTGGTGGTTCGCGGAATGGTCGAGGATTTGCCCATCCAGTGGTTCTACTATCTGATTGCCGACAAGCAGGGGCATCAGCTGGCGCTGGCCTTTACCGTCGAGGCAAAACTCCTGGAGCGCCTCGGCGAGGCCGACCGCACGCTGATCGACGGGATGCGATTCGTCGAAAGAAAACCGAACAGCGATGACAGCGAGAAGAAAGCGGACGACGAGAAGCCGGACGAGAAAGACGACGACGAGAAAGACGACAACGAGAAAGACGACAACGAGAAAGACGACAACGAGAAGTAAGAAACGCGAAGTAAGCAACACTCTACTTACGACGATTCCCGTTTGGCCGACGGACTTGTCCGCCGCGCGTTCTCCCGCCACGCGCGCAAAAAAATTGGCCGCCGGCTTCCCGATGGAAGGCCGACGGCCGTATATTCAAACCTGCCGCAATTGCGACCGGATGCGGCGCTGCGAGACGGGCGGAGGACTGGCGTGCACGGCACCAGCCTTTGTACTCCTCAGCCCACGCTATAGTGTTGGCACCTCCGTCGGAAATATGGGCGAGAGGCTTGATCTTCGCGTAACACGCTTCGTTCTCAGGTATCGGCAATTCCGACCCGACACCTCCGGCCGAATCACAACTGTTTGGCAAATTACCAGTCGGCCGCTACCATCTTAACTATACGTCACATTTTCCAGAGAGGCAGGAAAAAACGGGCTCCACGGTGCCGCACCGCCCTCCGGGAGGGTTGGCCAGGGCCGACGGTGCACCTCGTTCCCACGCTTCCGCGTGGGAACGCAGGGAGTTCCGGGGACAGTATACTTAATTATTTCATCCGAGTTTTTCGGGCCGGCTTTCTAAGAGTTATGTATACTGTCCCCGGAACTTCCCGCCCGGAACTTCCCGAAGGCGGAAGCGAGCGGAGACCGGACAGAAGGGCGGAACTCGCGTCTCTAGTCTGCAAACCCTGTTTCCACCGGGGCAAGCCCAGTGGGGGCAAGCACTCACGCATGGTAGCCATCCCGAAAGTGGCGCTGTCATACTAATTGTTGACATTCACCAGCCGCCAGCGATCAACTTGGCTGCCTTGGCAGTGGAAGATCTGATCGGCCTGGCCGGGGATGAAATCGAAACCTTCCAGGTGCATCTTGGTTTCAGCCACGGGCCACACTCGCCTGGGTTGATTTGTCTGCTTGCCGTCGAAGCTCGCCTTCGGGAGGCGGAACTCAAACAGACCGTCCATTGTGCCGAAGGTGTGGATCGAGTAGAGCCGATCGCCCACGATCCGCAAACCCTGTGAAAAACTCATCGCCCGGGGATAACGCAGAATGCCGTCGCGGACCAAGCGGTCGCCCTCGATCCGATAGCGATGGATCCCCAGGTCCGACATGTCGCCGACCCAAACATGCTTGCCGTCGAACGTGACCGGGTCGATCCAGGTAACGTCGGCGGTGATCTCCCACTTGCGGTGGATGGTCAGGTCCTTGGCGCTGATTTGGGTGACGATCGAGCGTCGCTTGGCGTCCTTCCCGCCGGTTAGCCAACCGGCCCAGATGTAACCGTCATGGTAGCTGATGGCCCCGATGTGGTTGACACCCTCGACGCGCAGCTCCTTGGTCTCGACCAGCTTCCACTTCGTGTCGAACCGGTTGATCAGTCCCACCCCGCCGCGATTATCGGAAGAGTAGTAGAACTCGGGCGTAAGCGCCATCCCCTGCACGACCCGGGCACCCTGGGTGAGTCTCACCGACTCGATCAGTTTGGCCGGTTCGCTTGGCACCGGCTCGGCCGCCCGGCTTACCCCGGCAAGGCTCATCATCAGGCAAATACAGGGGAGTTGACACAGCCAACGTTTCGACATCTCGTTCATGGTTGGTCCTCTTTGGCAGTACCGTGGAAGTTCATTGAGTTGCGAGCAGACGCGTTAGTCGAGGCAGGCCTGCTTGTGGTTATCGCATCCACGTGCTCGCCCAGCCAATGGCAGAGCCGAACGGGCAGGAGCGTGACGTACAGCAGTATCGCCTGCGTGCCGGCCAGGATCAAGGCCCGCGTGTGATCCAGCCCGCTGGCCTGGCCGAAGAAGAACATCAGCACCCGAGGCTGGGCGGTGGCCACCGCGGCAATGATCAGCCCGGCGACCGCTGGAAGTCACCTGCCGCGTGTTCGTCTCCTTGGTCGGCACTTTCAGCAGGATGAAGAGGTTGTTCCGCTGCCCTTGCCCGGCCCGGGAGCCAAACGGCCCCACGATCTATCCTGATTGCAGCCGGTTGACCGGTGTCCCGTAAGGGGGGGCGGAGTGAAACGACCATCGCAATCCTCTCATCAGCAAGAAGTGCCATCGGAGGGTTGCAGCAGCGGCGACGGAAGACTAAAACCAATACCGTTGAATTAGCCGTAAATTGAATAACGCCCCGGGGTTTCCGCGACGCAACACCTATAAAGCCGCGACCGTTGGTCGCGCACGAGACAGAAAGGCACGCGGTTTTCCGAAACTCTCGGCGCGACCAACGGTCGCGGCTTTTTATGGCAGACACAGAACTCATCAGGTGCGGAGGCACAACGTATGGCAGCTTTTGACGCACAAGCCGGGCAGGGTGACCGCCGGCGGGATTTCTTGAAAAAGCTGGGCGTCCTGCAGTGCGAAGCACACACCCCGCAAGAACACTGCTGGACAAGCCAGCAGTGGCACCCAAGTCGTCAGCAACGGGCTGTCGGCGGAAGCAGACGGAGATGACTCAACCATGGGACTCAGGCAACGGAGATTATCTTGAAACGATTTGCAGCAGCACTATGCTTGGGCCTGATGGCGGCAAGCTCGGCAACGGTTTCGGCAAATGGCGAGGAGAATTGGACAAGTTATCGTGGCCCCACCGATCAGGGACATAGCGACGCGAAGAATCTGCCCGTTAAGTGGAGCGAGAGCGAGAACGTAGTCTGGAAGACGGCCATTCCCGGCAAAGCCTGGTCGTCGCCCGTCATCTGGGGCGAGCGAATCTGGCTGACCGACGCGCCCGACTCCGGTTCTCTGTTATACGCCGTCTGCATCGACAAGAATACCGGCAAAACCATCCTGAAGAAGAAACTGCGTTTCGTCGTCGGGCCGCAGTACTGTCATCCCTTCAACTCCTACGGCTCGCCGTCGCCCGTGGTCGAAGAGGGCCGCGTCTACGTGAGCTTCGGCTCACCCTACAACGGATGTCTCGACTCCAAGACGGGCGAAGTGATTTGGGAGCGAACCGATTTCGTCTGCAACCACTTCCGCGGACCCGGCTCATCGCCCTTCATCTACAAGGACCTCTTTATACTGCATCTCGACGGCGCCGACCGGCAATACGTCGTCGCGCTCGATAAGAACACCGGCAAGACCGTCTGGCAGACGAATCGCAGCGTTGACTTTCACGATCGGGGGCCGAGGGCGAGCGAAGCGGCGCTGGCGGGCGATCTGCGAAAAGCATTTTCAACTCCCGTCATCGCCGACGTGGCGGGCAAGCCGGTCTTGATCAGCCTCGGCTCGATGGCCTTGTACGGTTACGAGCCGGCCACGGGCAAGGAGCTGTGGCGGGTGGAAGCCATCGGTAGCCATTCCGGGAGTTGTCGGCCGGTGATCGGACACGGCTTGGTCTTCTCGCCGATGGGCATGCACGGCGAACTGTTCGCCGTTCGGCCCGACGGGCAAGGAGACGTTACCGACACCCATGTCGCCTGGGAGTACAAGGGGGCCGTGCCCAAGCGGCCGTCGCATCTGCTTGTCGACGATCTGTTGTTCATGGTCGACAACGACGGCGTCGGTGCCTGTGTCGAGGCGAAGACGGGCAAGGAGGTCTGGAAAGCACGGGTAGGCGGCAACTACTCCTCCTCGCCAATTTACGCCGACGGCAAGATATACTTCTTCAACCAGACCGGCAAGTCAACCGTGATCGAAGCCGCCCGTAAGTACAAGGTGCTGGCCGTCAACGAACTGGACGAAGGCACCATGGCCTCCCCGGCCGTCTCCGGCCAGGCCCTATACGTGCGCACGAAGACGCACCTGTATCGCATCGAGGACAAGTAGCAGGCTGGCGCCGAAGGTCATTTCTTCGCCGGGGGCGCCTTCGTGGCACCGCCGGCCGGGGCCGATTCGTCCTGCGTTGTCTTCTTCAGCAGATTGAATAGGTCGCTATCGGTGGTGAGGATTAGCCGAGTGTCGCGGTCGAGGGCCTGCTCGAGTACCTTCAAACTGCGAAGGAAGGCGAAAAACTCCGGCGACTTACCGTAGGCTTCGGCGGTCATCTTGATCACGGCCGCATCGGCTCTGCCGCGAGTCTCGGCCGACTGCTGCTCCATATCGCCTTCGATGGCATCGAGTTCCTTTCGCGTCAGGCCTTGGATACGGTTCTTCGCCTCTTCCGCTTCCGATTCAAACAGCCGCGCGATCCGCAGCCGCTCGGAGCGCATGCGCTCGTAGACGGTTTCTTTCACGGATTCGATATAGTTAACCCGCTTCACGCGAACCACTGCAAGCCCCATGCCGTAGTTGTTCTTCTCCAGATCGGCGCTGACGCTCTTGAGGATGCTCGCCTCCATCACTGATCGGCCCGTCGTTACCACATCCCGCTTGGCTTCGGCGCTCTGGGCCATCTCTTTCATCTCCTGGCTCTCGTAGACCAGCTTTTCCTTCGTCAGCTTCTCCTTCGTGCTGCGCACCACGTCGATCAGATTGTTTTCCGCCACCACGTCTCGCACGGCCGAGTCGACCAGGTCGTCCAGCATCTTCTGGCCCTTCCGTTCGGTACGGACCGCCGTGAAGAACTTCTCCGGGTCGGTGATCTGCCAGCGGGCCCAAACATCAATGAAGATCCGTTTCTTGTCGCGGGTCTGCATGCTTTCGGCGGCCCCGTCCCAGGGCAGCAAGCGTTTCTCCAGCCGGTGGACTTCCTGGATGAAAGGCATTTTGAAGTGCAGGCCGGCTTCGGTGACGAAACGCACCGGGCGGCTGAATTGAGTGATTACCGCCTGTTTCCCCTCTTCCACCGTGTAGGCACAAGCGTAGAGCAAGACGAAGGCAATTACCAAGACCGCGAATAGAATCGCGCCAATCCGGGTTTTCATTTCACACCTCCAGGGGCGGCGTCGGACCGCGATGTGGCTTGGTCAAGATTCAATAGGGGCAGCAGGCCCTTTAGCGATTCGTCGAGGATTGTCTTCTGGCCCACCCCCGCGAGAACCTTCTCCATCGTTTCCAGGTAGAGCCGGGTTCTGGTAACGTCGGGTGCCTTTTCGTATTCGGCCAACTGGGCCAGGAATGCGTTGATCTGGCCCTGCGTTGTCAGGAGAATCCGCTCTTCGTAGCCCTCCGCTTCGGAGATAGTCTGATCGTGCTTGCCACGAGCCGCCGGGATCTGCCGGTTCCGCTCGCCTTCCGCGTCGTTGACCACCCGCTCCTTGTTCTGGCGAGCCCGGTTGACTTCCTGGAAAGCGTCCTTCACCTGCTCGGGTGGGGATGTGTTCTGCAATTTGACCGCAACGATCTCCACGCCCGCCTCGAAATCGTCCAGCCGCTGCTGGATTTCCCCTTTCGCGTCGCCCGCGATCTGCTCGCGGCCAAGGGTCAGCACCGAGTCCACGCTGGTGTCGCCGACGAACTTTCTCAGCACCGATTCGGATACGTCGCGAATCGTGTCGGGGACGGCGACGTTCGCATCGTCGCGGGCACCGGCGGGCAGCGACTCGGCTGAAATCCCCTCCACGTCACCCATGTGAAACAGATAGGCGGCCGAATCCTTCACGCGGTACTGCACAATCCATTCGACGTTCGCCAGGTTCAGGTCGCCGGTGAGCATCTCGGCGATATGCAATTGGTCGGGGCCGGACGGAGCAAACTGCGTAACGCGGCCCGCACGTTCCGTTGCAAAACCGAACTCCAACGTCTGAATCCGTTGCACCGAGACGTCGTAAACGCGTTCGATGGGCCACGGCGCCTTCCAATGCAGTCCGGGCGGCGTAGTTCTGACATGCTTGCCGAACCGCAGCACAACGGCTTCGTCGCTCGCATCCACCCGGTAGAACGCCGTCGACAATCCGAATACAACGATCAGCGCGAATGAAACGAGTGCAACGGTCGGCCAATTCTGTCGCAGCGCCGCCGCGAAGTCGCCGGGGCTACGCCAGTCCTCAGTAATGTCGCGTATGTCCATCACAAATACCTCCGACTAACTGTAGCTTTCTCCCAGCGTATGGTCAAAAAACATCAGCCCGCCGGCAAAATAATGAAGCATTCGAACATTGCGATGTAGTGCTATTGACCCTTGCACAGGGCGGCAGGGCCGCCCTGGGCTGTGACAGCGCGGCCCGTTGGGCCTGAAGCCGAGGAACAGAATCCGGACCAAAATGAACACCACATTACTCCTCATTGTCGGGAGCCCAGGGCCGCCCTATGCAAAGATCAATAAGTGGCCCGGTCCAGCTAGTTGTGCCACGGTTGCACGTTCGCTCGCCCAG
Source organism: uncultured Planctomycetaceae bacterium (assembly GCA_964505115.1). GTDB lineage: Bacteria > Planctomycetota > Planctomycetia > Pirellulales > Thermoguttaceae > CAZDHN01. The sequence continues at coordinate 2,052 of CAZDHN010000112.1, read as the reverse complement.
CCCAGGCGTCGTACAGATCGATCATGTACTGGACGCCTTTGGGGTATTGGGCGACCAGATCGTTCATTTCGGTGCGGTCGGTTTCCATGTTGTAGAGTTCCCACTTGCCGGGAAACTTGCAGACCAGTTTCCACTTGCCGTCGCGAACCGCCCGATGGCCCTCGTGCTCCCAGAAAAGAGGCACTGGCTTGCGCTCTTCTCCCCGGAAGATGGGCACCAGGCTGCGGCCTTCGGCGGGTGTTAACGGCAGGCCCTTGAAGACCTTGGGGTACTTGGTGTCGGCCACGTCGAGGCAGGTGGCCATCAGGTCGATTACATGGCCCTGTTGATTGGTCAGCCGGCCGCCCTCTCGGATTACGCTCGGCCAGTAGACAATCAGCGGCGTGGCGATCCCGCCCTCGTGGACGTGCCGCTTGTAGAGCCTAAACGGCGTGTTTGAGGCGTTCGCCCAGGCGATGCCGTAGCTCTGGAAGGTGTCTTCGCCGCCGGGCATGAAGTTGGGCTTGTTGCCCACCTGGACCGGTTGACCGTATCGGCTTTTTTCGGGAACGCTCGGCGATTCCAACTTGGGACCGATCTCCTCGTCGTTGGCGCCGTTGTCGGAAAGGAACATTACCAGCGTGTTACGCTCGGCACCCACCTGTCTGAGTTTCTCCATGATCCGGCCGATACCCCGATCCATGCTGTCGACCTGCGCGGCATAGACTTCCATGCGACGCTGCTGCCACGGCCTGTACGGCGCCGTCTCCCACGGCCCGACTCTGGAGTCGCGCGGCGTTAGCGGCCAATTCGACTGGACAATCCCCATGCTTACCTGGCGCCGGTGACGCTGCTGGCGAAGCGTGTCCCAACCGGCGGCGTATTTTCCCCGGTAGCGAGCGATTGTTTCGGGTCGGGCCTGAAGGGGGAAATGCGGGGCCGTGTAGGAGACGTAGAGGAAGAACGGCTTATCGCTCCGGACGGCCTCCTCGATGAAGCGGCCGGCCTGATCGCTGATCGCGTCGGTGTAATAGTAGTCGCCGGTCGCGCGGAGAAAACGCGTGTCGCGCATCCGCGTGGGAGGATCGAAGTAGCTCCCGCCGTGAAGCGTGCCGTAGAACTTCTGGAACCCGCGGGCAACCGGCCAGTTGTGCTTGGGGCCCTCGGAGCCAAAGTGCCGGCTCAAGTGCCATTTGCCACACATCATTGTCTGGTAGCCGGCCGCGTCGAGCAGCGTGGCGATCGTTACGCAACTCTTGTTCAGATTACCCCGATAGCCCGGCATCCGATAATCCTTCATCATATGCCCCAGGCCGGCCTGATGCGGATAGAGTCCAGTCATCAGCGAGGCGCGGCTCGGGCAGCATCGGCCGGCGTTGTAGAACTGCGTGAAGCGCAACCCACCCTTCGCCAATACATCCAGATTGGGCGTGAGAATCTCCGACCCATAGCAACCCAAGTCGGAGAAGCCCAAATCGTCGGCCAGAATGATGATGATGTTCGGTACGCTGTCATCCTTTGGCTGTCCCTCGCATTGTCCGGCGTCTAATGACAGACATACGGCGAGGATAATGGATATAAGCGTGGCCGTCCCATGCAGCAATGATCCGGGCGAAGGAGACGGGATATGCTTCAATCTGCTGGACGTGAATTGCATCGGGATGCCTCCGTTATGGACTTGCCGGCTCTCTGATCAGCGGACTAGCATACCGGACCAGAGCTTCAGTATCGATGGCCGGCGGCCGCGGGTCAACACGCCCGGGATGCTGATGCGGGGAAAAGGGAGGATAACAACGGGACGGAAGTGGAAACAGCGGAGAGAGCTGGCCGAACTGGTCTGGCGGCTCATGAAATCCGTGCCACCGACGCCCCGGAAGCCGCGCCGCTGATACGTTGCCCATATCGGGAAGGTTGGAAACTGATCTGAAGTCGCGGAAGTTGCCCCACTTGGCAAGCTCGGCTAACCGACTGATGGGAATTTGGTAACAGACTCTTGATGCGGATGACCCGCACAATCAAGGTTCATCCGGCTGAAGCGTAGTTTTCCGTAAGTTGTTGCTAGCAGCAACTTTC
>CAZDHN010000111.1:0-12354 GCA_964505115.1 uncultured Planctomycetaceae bacterium | reverse complement strand
GAACAAGCAACGATATCACGGCCAGAGCTTCGGGAAGTCCGTTCCTGCACCCGTTCTCCCGTACGGTGGGTTGACGTGGTAGCGGTCGGGCCGTTAAGTTGGTTGAGGGGCACTACAATAGGAACCAACCAGGGAGAACACAATGAACAACCGGGCACCCAAACTTCTCTGCAGCGCGGTAATACTGCTCTCGACCTGCTTCCAGGCAGAAGCCGAGGAGACGGGGCAGTTTCGGGATCTGTTTAACGGCAAGGACCTGTCGGGCTGGGTTAATGTGAATACGGATGATGATACATGGTCGGTCCGCGACGGCTTGCTCGTCTGCACGGGGCATCCGATCGGCGTGATGCGGTCGGAGAAGCAGTACGAGAACTTCATCCTGCACATCGAATGGCGGCACATGGACGCGGGCGGCAACTCGGGGGTGTTCGCCTGGAGCGAGGGGACCGTGCCCGAGGGCAGGCGATTACCCAAGGGACTTGAAGTGCAGATGCTGGAACTCGATTGGGTCAAGCTGCACAAGAAGGCCGACGGTACGTTGCCGCCGATCGCCTACGTTCACGGCGAACTGTTCGGGGCAAACGGGCTGAAGGTCGTTCCCGACAATCCGCGCGGCGCTCGCAGTAAGTCGATCGAGAACCGCTGCAAGGGCAAGGGCCAGTGGAATGTGTACGACGTGGTGTTTGTCGACGGCGTGGTCAAGCTGTCGGTCAACGGCAAGTTCGTCAACGGCGTCAGCCAATCGTCGGTCAAGAAGGGCTATCTCTGCCTGGAGTCGGAGGGCGCGGAGATCCACTTCCGCTGCATCCGCATCATGGAGTTGCCCCCGGGCGTAATCACCGCCGAGCAAACCGCGCCGGTTGTGAAGGACTAGCCCAGGCAAAGTGATGGGTGCCACTGCTGAACAAGCCAGCAGTGGCACCCTGTAACCACGAGGTCGCGACTTAATCAGCGAGTTTTACAGCCAGCCAGAGGCGTCGAGGTCGTAGCCGGCGTCCATTGCGGCGCCGATTTCGACGTCGGTGCCGCCCGCGCCGTTGTGGGGACGGACGGTCTTGAACAGGGTGACTTCGTTAAGGAAGGCGACCGGAGGACCGGCCGAGGAGACTCTGGCGTCGGTGACGCCGTACTGCAGCGTGTCATCACCGGCCGAGTCGTACAGGTGGGCCACGTCGTTTTCGGTCAGCCCGCCGCCGGTGGCGTGGACTTGGTCGAACAGCTTAGCCCGAACGAAGAAGCCGACCACGGTGTTGCTGAGCTTCGCTTCTGTCGGATAGGCCTTCAGCAGATCGTCGCCGACCGAACCGCTCAGGAAGGCTTCGTCGACAGCGACCGCCGCGTCGGTAGCCATGCCGTGCACGTAACGGAATCCGTCGGCCTGGGCGAAGTGGTTTGCGCTGCCATTGTAACTCATCTTGGCTGACGTGGGACTTGCCGTGAAGGTGTCGGGATCGGCACCGTCATACAGCATTGCCACGTCGGCCTGGCCGGGCGTGGCCGTGGCAATCACCTTATCGAAGCCGATGGTCTTGGTGAAGAAGCCCGTGCCGTGAAGCTTGCTGTAGTCGGCCGTGCTGTCCAGCCGGTCGGCCGTGGCGGCCGCGTCTTGCATGTTGGCCGTGTCGACCCCGCCAACCCTGCTAAAGGCGAAATTCTTACTGGTGCCGTGCACCCGGACGAGCGATCCGCCGTCGTACTGCATGGTGGCGAAGTCGGGCCCGCAACTGAAAGCATCGTTGCCCGCCGAGTCGTACATCTTGACACGGTCGTCGGCATGGGCGTTGACGTCGATCGTCTCGAAGCCGACCGCCCGGCCGTAGAAGGTGGGTCCATAGAGCCGAGTGGCCGCGGGCACGGCGACGACTCGGTCGGCGCTGGCAGCCGAGTCGTTCATCACGGCCGTGTCGTTGTCGGCGGCGGCGTCGGTCGCATAGGCTTGCACGATGCGGAACACGTCCGCCTGGACGAAGTGAGTAGCGCTGCCGGCGTAGCTGAGCTTTGCCGTGGTCGGGTCGGCGACAAAGGCGTCGTCGCCCGCGCTGTCGTAGAGCTTGGCCAGATCGGTATTGTCCTGCCCGGTGGCCGTAACCTCATCGAACCGCTTGGCTCCCAAAACGTACCCGACGCCGACGAGCGAACTGAAGCCCGCCCTGCCGGTCAACACATCCTTGCTACCGGCCGCGCCGGTCCACTCGACCTTGTCCGCCCCGTCACTGGCGTATCCATAGACGCTGCTCATGGCATCGACCTGCACGAGATACGAGCCGGCCGTGTCCGTCATTTGGGCCGTGGTGGGCGAAGCGGTGAACGTATCGTCGCCGGGCGAGTCGTACAATTTGGCCGAATCGTTTCCGCCGCCGCCGATTATCGTGATCGACTCGGTCTTGTCGAGCGTCACGGCAAGAGCCGCCCCGGTCACGCTGCCCGCGGTGCGATATATCACGGCCGCTTCATCGCCGGCCGAGCCGGTTATCGTGGCCGTATCGTTGCCGGTTCCGCCGCGGAAAGCGATCGTCTCCAACGCCGGCATGTCGGTGGAGTTGTACTGGATGCCGTTGATCGAGAGCGTGTGCGGCGCGCCCCAGTTGGCCAGGAACGTATCGGCGTCGGGAGTTCCGGATACGTTCAGAGTCTTGCCGTCCAAACTGGGTTGCAGGAGGTTGCAGATAACAAGTTGTGCGGGCGACTCGAGGCCCGTTATTTCAAGGTAGAACTGGTCTTCCGCGGCCGCCACGTCGGCATCAATACGACCCGTGCCGGTCTCCGCGGCCGGGGTGACAATGCCGGTGACGGCGTCAACCGTATACAAATTCATGGCCGTCCCAGCGCCCGCGCCCGCCTGCAACTCGACGGTAAGGATGCCCTGTCGGGCGGCCCTGAGCCGGTAGTTTAACGTAGTCGGCGCCGGGTCCAGCGTGCCGGAATCCCAGTATTGGACCTTGTCGAGGTTCTCGGCCGCGGCGAAGACTTCCACCGCGTAGTCCTCTACCTCGCCGTCGAGGGCACGGCCGTCGGGCGCGAGTTCGCCGGCCGAACTGAAGCGGAATCGAGCGAACGTCTCCGCGGTTTTGATCGCGTCGGCGGGCACCAGGAAAGTAAGTTGATTGTCGCCGGCGGCGAGCGTTTGTTTGGTGAATATCTGCTCGTTCGCGTCGAGCCAGTCGCCGTCGTCGTTGAAGTCGATCCAGGCGTCGAGCCTTCCCACGGCCGAAGCGTTTACGGTCACGGTAGCCTTTCGGCCGGCCTCCAAAGTCGTAGCGAAGGTTACGCCGTCCTCGTCGTCGGTGTCCGCCAGGTCGTCGCCGGTTGCCGTGGCGTTGGGTTGGCCGTCGGTTTCGGCGTCGATCGTGGCGCCTAGATGGAATCCGCTCACAATGCCGTGGTAGGCGCCGCCGGAAGCCGACAGCGTCGGGTAGGTCGGGTCGGGCGCGTCGCCGTAGTCCAGGTCCAATTGTCTATTGCCGAAGTTCACGTTCTCCAGAACCTCGCCCGCCGCAACGTCGACCAAGCCCACGACGTTCGTCTGCCCCCAGAGTTGCTGCGCCACTTCGGCAACCGCATAGGTGCCCGGGGGCAGGTTGGTGAATGCATAATCGCCGTTCTCGTCGGTCTTGGTATAGAGGTCCGAGTCGTCCACGTGGCCGTTGAGGTTCAGGTCGAGATATATCTTCCAGCCTTGCATGCCCGCCTCGCCGGGCTTGTCCCAGAGACCGTCGCCGTTGAGGTCGTTCCACTTGCTGCCGTGGATTTCGGCGTCGCCGACCTGCTTGATATGCACGGCGTCGGCGATGACGTAACTACCGTTGGTCGCATTGTTCGCAAGCGTAACGGACAGCGTGTCGGTCGTTACGGTCACAGTGTCGAGGATCTCCCAGGAAGCGCCCTCGTCGACGAAATCATTGGGCGCCAAGGTCTGGTTTGCCGCGACCGTGGCCAAATCCGCTTGACCGTCGGAGATCGTGAAGGGCGCGTCCGTTGCGCGGTTTGAATATGCGTACCAGGTGGCCGACACTTGGTATTGACCCGGCGTGACGGTGAACTCCCAGGTCGCCGTCAACGAACCGTCACCGACTTCCGCCGCGTCAAGATCGTTCTGGTAACCATTCACATCTGAATAATCGATCCACGAACCGACCGTGCTGTAGTCCGCGTCGCCGTCGTCGACGATCTGCACCAACCCCTGAAACTGGTTGCCGATGTCGATGTCGTTGACGACTTCGTCCGTCGCCAGAACGACTGTCTGGTCGGCCGTTGTCTGCATCCAGGCTGGCCGCGCTATCTCGGCCACCGCGTAGCTGCCGGCCTCCAGCGCGGTGAATGAATATGCACCGGCGGCGTCGGTAACGGTCGAGGGCTCGCCGCCGTCCAAAGTGCCGCTTTGATCCAGATCGAGGTATATGGTCCAATCCTTCAAACCCGGCTCGCCGACGTCCCTTACACCGTCGCCATCCACGTCGTTCCACTTCACGCCGTTAATCTCGCCGGCCGAGACGCTCAACAAGCGTCGGGCCTCCAACGGCTCGCAACTCAAACGCCGACCGCCAATACCCGACCGACCACCAGCACGAGAAGACGTACCGCGCCGACTTACCGCTCCGACGAGAGTTCTTAGAAAACTATGACGCATGACTGCTCCTTTAGCTTACCTGGGGCATTTGTTGAGCGGTCGCGGAGCGACCTGATTGGGTTGTAGATTCATGTTGTCAACTCATTTCGCGACGGTCAAACCTGACGTAATCAGACTAATCGGCACATCCGGCTTTGTAGGTTCACACCTTCTGGAGAGCACGTCTCAAGACGAAAATGCAATCTTGATCATAGTAACGCGCGCGGCCCGTGTCAAGCTATTTTTCATTCTACAGCCGTAAAGCCCATAGGGAATCTGGCTGGTTGCCGCCATGCCTCCCACGCACAAAGTCAGGGCAGGAGGAAGTTGCACGGCGAGCTCGTCCGCGACCCCCGATCCGGTCGCGCGTTTGGTTATGGGCCGTCATGTAAGTCGTTAAACAGCAGCGATTTGCCGCCGATGTACCGTACATACCACGTCTGGCCAATGTCGGTAGATGCGTGACGCGGGCGTCAATCGAGGCGAGTGCCCATGCGGTCCCAACGGATTTGCCCGCGCTCGTAGCGCGAGGTATCCGCCGGATCGGGGAATCTGCGTTCCCAGGCCCAATAAATTATGCGAGCCTTTCCGAGCAGGTCCGAGAGTGGAATCGGCCCGAGGCTTCGGCTGTCCTTGGATAGCCGCCTATTGTCGCCCAAAACGAAGAACGAGTCGGAAGGAATCTTGATTGGACCGTAATTGGCAAATTCAGCATGTGAAGGCAAGTCGCGATCAAAGACGGCGTGTTGATCGTCCCACTTCGTTCCATTGAGGAACACTTGTTCGTCGCGGATTTTGATTTCGTCGCCCGGCAGCCCCACCACGCGCATCACGAAAGGCTCCGAGTCGGGGCCTTCGCTGCGAAAAACCACGATATCGTTTCGTTGCAGGCTCTTGGGAGAGCACCACAGCTTGTCGACCATAATTTGGTCGCCGGGCTGGATTGTGGGAGACATGGACCGCGACGGCACGACGAACGCTTCGGCCAGAAAGGTCCGGACACCGAGAGCAACGGTATTATTTGCGATGCAGAACGCCACAAACACCAGGAGGTATATCCACCATCTTTGATACCGCTTAAGCGGCGCGTCGCGATTTCGCTTCGCAAGCAGAAACGCATCGACGGCCATGTAGATCGGCAACGCGAGCACGCACAGGCAAAACAGGGCAAGGCCAAATCGCCCGAGCGGCAAAGCGATGTAAGCGAACGTGAGTATTAGCTGAAGCAGTGCGCCGAGGGTCCAAAGGACGACGCTCCGGCGAAAGCGGCCCGTATAAACCTGACCCAAAGGGCCACTACCAAGCAAACTCAACAGAGCGGCAAGCCAGGACCGTCGCGGTTTTATCATCGCGGATTCCATATTGCGTAGCTCTTCACTTATGGGTCAATCGTGCCGTGGAAGCAGCCAACTTCTGTTCAATAGAAACCCGTTCACGCGTCAGGAGCGTCCCCGCCGAGCTAATGATTACTTGAAGTCACTTCGATTTGATCCGTGTTCAAGCCGTGTTTCATCCGTGGCCGAGTTATTCTCGATACGCTTCCCGCTGGATCATCCGTCCCCCAACCTCTTGTGAGAGTGTCGCTTGCGACTAATTCAACAATATTAGGGGCTTGCCCGGCCGCTAAATTTGGAATGGATCGCCAGGCGTGGCCAGGCCGATTCACTGTCCTTGCGGCCAGGGCGAGAATTGGCGGGAATCGTTTGACGCGGGCAGTTGACGGGAGCCCGACGGCGGGCATATCCGATTGCCGAGGCGTGCCTGTAGTTGGGCAATCAGCCGCTGCTCCAAGGCCGGATCGCGCCCCAGCGGGATCCAGCCCTCGCGAACTTCCGGCCCGCCGACCGGATTGACCACCCGACGGAGCGTGTCGTCGTAACGGAAAGTGGCCTCGCCCGCGTTGGCGAACTCCGGCTGGACCACGTCTTCCAGTTCCTTGTAGACGGCCACGTCGATCCAGTATCCCCGTTCGTTCGGCATCACGCGGATGATCGCCTGGCGGCGGATCGACTGCAAGGTACTTTCCAGCTTCTCTTGCTGGTTGGCCGAATCGTGGTGCCAAGGCTCCAGCAGCGTGGAGCCGACCAGCGGAAACGTATCCAGGCGGCCTTCCGTGAGCACGTCGCCCATCCGCCGGACGGGCACCTCGCGATCAATCTGGAAGTAGTCGTCGACAACGTCGACAATGCTTTCCCAAACAAGCTCCGGATCCTGTCCACTGACAAGTGAGGGATTGTCATGGCAGACCGACGTCGGCTGGCCCAACGAACCATCGGCAAACGGACTGTTCGTGCAGCCCGACGCGGAAATCCAGAGCATTCCAACCGCAACCAACCAACGCATGGCGACCTTGCAACCGTGCAGCGTATGGAACATCGTAAACGAGAGACATTTGCCCGAGCCGAGCGGCCCGGACACCGAAAGGGGCGGTAGTTTCCCAGGAACGGCCACTCGTTGCAAGGTCAACCGGGGCCACGTTGAGCACAAAGCGGTAGCCGGATTGGGCGGTAGCTGGATTCGCAAGAATTCAGATGAATTGCCAACGGCGGGCTGAATTCTTGCGAATCCAGCTACAAACCCGGGCTGAATTCTTGCGAATCCAGCTACAAACCCGGCACGGCAATTCGCGGTATTTGGGTGGCATGGGAAACACCGGGGTCGCCGCGTGGTGTTGCCACCGGTGGCCTGGCTGGCTATCCTGGAAGGTGCGGGATGAAAATCCGCCACTGGGGAGTCGCCCCACCAGAGGAGTCCAATCAGATGAGACGCCCGACCACTGTTCTCCGGATGTTCGCCCTTGCCGGGCTGTTTTTGTTTGGTTCGATGTTCTCCGTGTCGGTATTGGGTGCCGACAGCGGTCAACTCGAGGCCGATTGGCTCCGCCAGGCGGCAAAGCCGCCCGTCGCCCTGGGCCAAAAAGGGGCCTGTTCCGCCGAAGTCGATGCGGCCGGGGCCTGCGACGGGCTGAAGAACGGCAAGTGGGGATTCCACACCGATCGGGAGGTCCAGCCCTGGTGGCAAGTCGATCTGAAAGCCTCGACACCGATCGACCGTGTACTGGTTTTCAACCGCTGCGATTCGGGCGTTGGCGCCGCCCGACGGATCATGGTGTTGGTCTCCGACGATGCCAAAACCTGGCGCAAAGTCTACCAGCACGACGGGACCGAATTCCGTGGCCAGCCCGACGGCAAACCGCTGGCGGTGAAGCTATCCGGCACGAAGGCCCGCTTCGTTCGTCTGCAACTGCCGCAACAGGCCTTCTTCTACCTCGACGAGGTGGAGATATACGCGCCGGGCGATAAGACGAACATCGCGCTTCGCAAGCCGGTCAACCAAAGCAGCACGAGCCAATGGTCGGCCCCGCCCGCCCCGCCCGCCGCGAGCGCAATCGCGGTCACCCGACAGTCGGTCGAAGATGCCCTGGACCTTGCCCGACGCACGCTCGCTTTCGTCGAGCAAAGCGCCGCGCGGCCCGAGTTGGCCGCCGAGTTGGCCGCCATCCAGGCGAAGGCCGGCCAGCTTGACGGGAAGTCGAAGGCCGAGTTGGAATCGCTCTACTTCGAGCTGCGCCGAGTGCGGCGGCGGACGATCCTTTCGCATCCGCTGCTGGCTTTCGACCGCCTACTGATAAACAAGCGTCCGCCCCCGACCTTCAAGCACCAGACCGACCAGTACTTGGGCCGGTACAGCGGTCCCGGCGACGGGCTGGTCGTGCTCGATTCGTGGAAGAACCAACCGAAGGAAACGGTGCTGCTGAAAGGCAAGCTGCCGACCGGCTCGGTCTTGCATCCGGAACTCTCCTTCGACGGCCGACGGATCCTCTTCTCCTACTGCGATCACACGGTGGCGGATAAGAACCTGATCCGCTTCTTCATTTACGAGATCGGCGTCGACGGCAGCGGGCTGCGGCAGGTGACCGGCACGGTGGCCGATCCGCTAGAGGGATTTGAAGGTCGGCAAACGGTTCTTATCGAAGACTACGACCCCTGCTATCTGCCCGACGGCGGCTTCGCCTTCGTCAGCACGCGGAACCAGGGCGGCGTTCGCTGTCATCATGGCGGGCGGTATTGCCCAACTTACACGCTCTATCGGGCGAACCTCGACGGCACTGGTATCCGCCCGTTGGCTTACGGCGAGGCCAACGAATGGGACCCCAGCGTATTGCCCGACGGACGCATCATCTGGACGCGCTGGGATTACATCAACCGGCACGACACGCTGTTCCAAAGTCTCTGGACGACTCGACCCGACGGCACGGCCACGGCCCACTTCTACGGCAACTACTCTCGCAACCCGTGCAGCATTGCCGAGGCGCGCGCCATACCCGGCTCTCGCAAGGTGGTGGCCACCGCCACGGCCCACCATCACTACACGGCCGGTTCGCTCATCATGATCGACCCCCGCGTCGGCCAGGACGGCCCCGAGCCGATCACCCGAATTACACCCGAGGTGGCCTTCCCGGAAACCGAAGGCTGGAACCTGGCCGGCTCCCATGCCTCGCCTTATCCGCTCAGCGAGGAGTTGTTCCTGACGGCCTACTCGCCCGAGTATCGCAACGCCAAGCCGAACGATTACGGCATCTACCTGATCGACACGCTGGGCGGCCGGGAGCTGATCTACCGCGATCCGAACAGCTCCTGCTTCGTGCCGCTACCCATCGTGCCGCGCGAGGTTCCGCCCGTGCTCTCATCGACGGTGGCAAGCACCAAGAAGCAAAAGACGGGCACGTTCTACGTCCGCGATGTGTACGAGAGCACCGAGACGATTCCGCCCGGTAGCGTGAAGAGCCTCCGCGTTATCCGCATGTACCCGCAGACCGTCCAACGCGTGCCCGACCGCAGCCTGGTATTGTTCGAGACGGCCAAGAGCATTTTGGGCACCGTGCCGGTGGCCGAGGACGGGTCGGTCGCCTTTCGAGCCCCGGCCGGCCAGCCGCTGATGTTCCAACTGCTCGACGAGAACAACATGGCCGTCATGAGCATGCGGACGTTCGTCTACCTTCAGCCGGGCGAGAAGATGGCCTGCGTCGGCTGTCACGAACCGCGAAACTCCACGCCGGCACGCATCAGAATGCCGGCGTCGATAACCGTACACGACCCAAAACCCTCGGTCCCGCCCCACTACCCGGGCGGAATCAGCTTCGCCCGAACCGTGCAGCCGGTGCTCGACCGCTACTGTATCAACTGCCACGGGCTGGAGAAGACGGAAGCCAAGCTGAGCCTCTTGGGCACAATGAAGACGGAAGCGATCAAGCTGGGCCGAGTACACGGCAGCCTGGCCTACGACTCGTTGACCTTGCGGCCGGGTTTGGTCTCGGTGGCGTTGCGCAATAAGGAGTCGGACTACAGCCAGCCGAAAGACTACTTCGCCCATGCGGGCCGGCTGGCCAAGCTGCTTCGCGAGGGCGACGAGCACCACGAGAAGCTCGACCCGATCAGCTTGCAGCGCGTGGTCGACTGGCTGGACCTCAACGCCGAGTTCTTCGGCGACTACACTTGGAACAAGGCCGAGTGGCGCAAGCCCGACCCAAAAGGCGAAGAGGCGCTCCGCCGCCACATTCGGGCGACGTTCGGCAACGAACTCGCCGGGCAGCCGTTCGCGGCGCTGGTCAACGTCTCGCTGCCGGCCGAGAGCCGCATCCTAAAAGCGCCCCTGGCAATCGCGGCGGGCGGCTGGGGTCGGATCGACAAAAACGGCTGGCCCGACACAAACCATCCCGGCTACCAGCAGATGCTCCGCCTGGTCGAAGGTTCGATCGCTCCGACCCAAGCTCACGACATTTGCGGCACCTGCAACCAGACCCCCTGCGTCTGCGGCGGCTGCTGGGTCCGCCAAGCCCGCCAGGAACAAAAGCAGAAGTCGCAAACCCAAACCGCCCCGCCGAAGAAGGCCGGATAAGCCATTTGCCGAGCTTCGTCATTTAGCGGACGGGCAAGAAATAACTGGCGTATTACTCTACCCCCTCACCCTACCCTCTCCCCGCTGGGGCGAGGGGACATCGGACAGTTATTTCTTGCCCGGTCCTTAACGGACGGGACATTAAAGGGGGACAGGCTACTTTGTTGATGTAAAGTAGCCTGTCCCCCTTTAATGTCCTGTCCCCCTTTAATGTCCCCCTTTAATCGAAACGCCAGTGGCACCCAGCCACCCATGAACGCACTGACCCGGCACTGACCCGGCACGGGGCCGGCACGGGGCCGGCACGGGGCCGGCGCGGTCGGCTTGTATCGACCCTGCCGGTTATCGCGTCCGAGGGCAATTCGGTTATGTCGTTTCGCTAGGTCCTGCTTCTCATTGCGGTTGTATTGGCGGTTCGCTTCTTGATTATCCCCCGTGTTGAGAGGCGCCGATACAACCCAACAAGCCGTGTCAACCGACACGCGCCGCGCTATGCCTCGATTTCCTTTACTGGCACAAATGACTCTAGGGGGAGTTGCGATGAGACCAAGACTGACAATAACACTGACCATAGCGATTGTTCTGGTTGCGGGACAGTTCGGTCTGGCGCAACAGATCGATTACCCGGCACCACCGCTGCCTGGCGATTCAACCATCTTCCAAGGGACGGCCTCGCCAGTTCCGGTTCAACAGCCCACACCGCACAGACCGGCCGGGCTTCCTTCGGCCGACGCGCCGGAAGCCCCCGTCAGTATCCACTCGCCGCTATCAAGAGCCCCGCTAACGAAAAATCAGGTGGCAAAGCTTCCGGCAACGAAGCCTCCGGTGGCGGACGCTCTGATAACGAAGGCTCCGGTTCCGCTTCCAGTGGTTGACGTTGCTTACGAGTCCTTCTACCGCGACGTTGCGGCGACTCCGGAAGCCTCCGACTACGCACGGGAAGCGATCGCAACCGACCCGGGTTGCTGGTGCCCCTTCGGCTGCACCACGCCTTGCTGGCGTTTCTATGGAGAGTTCATGTATATTCGGGCTCGCAACGCCGAGGTGCCGTATGCCGTTCCGATTAACGCGGTCGGCGGCAACCCGCCGATCCAGGTCGGGCCGACGGCCATCGTCGATCCGGAGTACAATCCCGGTTTCCGTGTGGGGTTCGGCCGCGCGTGGGACGACTGCTCTCACATCAAGGCCGAGTACTCACATTACGAAAGCAACGTTTTTAGCCAGGCGTCGATCACTGCGCCCGATGTTATTCGCTCGCTCGTCCTGCATCCCGGCACTGCCGGCGCCGCCACCGACTGGCTTGCCGCCCGGGCGAATTACGGCATCGATTTCGATCTGGCCGATCTGGACTATCGCCGCATTTGGGACTGCGACGAACTGTATACGATCCGATATCTGGTCGGCATGCGCTATGCCGGCTTGACGCAGAACTTCCGATCCAGCTTCGGCATTCTCGGCAACGAAACGGCCAACGCGGACATCAGGTTCGACGGCGGCGGGATCCGGCTCGGGCTGGAAGGTGAACGCCACGCGGCCAACAGCGGCCTGATGCTCTACGGCCGCGCTGTCGCCAGCTTCGTCGCCGGCGACTTCCGCGCCGAGTACGAGCAGCGTCAATTGGGCGTGCCCATCGTCTATAACAGTTGGAAGGCGGGACGCGTCGTCACCATGCTGGACCTGGAAGTCGGGCTCGGCTGGGTCAGCAAATGCGACACCGTCCGATTCAACGTCGGCTACATGATGAGCGGATGGTACAATACGGTCATGACAAGTGAGTACATCGGTTCCGTCCAGGCCAACGACTTCAGCGGGATGGGCCAACTGCTCTCCTTCGACGGCCTCACCGCCCG
>CAZDHN010000110.1:0-12442 GCA_964505115.1 uncultured Planctomycetaceae bacterium | reverse complement strand
CTGTCGCCTTTCGCTCCGCGAAAGAAGGCGGCTTTCGCGGAGCGAAAGGCGACAGACCGACAGATGTTGTTTCGCCGGTCCTAAGTCAACCGGCCTTTGCGCACTACGACGAGCGCCGCCGGGCCGTTTGCCGACGGCTGATCCTCCAGCGGCGCGGCCCGCTACTGGCCGCCACGCGGCTGCTGACCCAACGCAACGCGCCGGCCGACCCATTGGACGACGCCCGCCGCACGCTGCTTTCGGTCGCGCGCGATCCGGACACCTGGAGCCGGCAACTCGTCGTGCTTCGCACCGTACAAACCCTAAGCGTGCTCGACCTGCGAATCTACTGCGATCTGGTCGCCGAACTGGGCGAGTACGACGATTACATTCCGGGCGATCTGGAGACGAGGTAAGTTCAGGAAGGTTCGCGCAAAGACGCGAAGGGGCAAAGGCGCAAAGGAAGAAATAGAGTAAGAGGGGTGAGTCGTTTACCGGTGCTCACATCTGATATATCTCATTCCAGAGTCTATTCGTATCTTTCTTGCGTCTTTGCACCTCCGCGTCTTTGCGTGAAACTCCCGCCCTCTCAGTAAGCGTGCCAAGAAAACTCGTCCCTCGCCCCTGGTCCCTCGTCCCTCGCCTCCCTTTGCCGCCGGGGGCTTGACGGGGTAGAATCAGTCGTTTGTCGGCAAACCGAACTTCACGAGCGAAAAAGAGCCATGCCACGTTACAACCCGGCCGCCATCGAGCCCAAATGGCAGGAGTATTGGGAGCAGAACCGTACATTCGCCGTCGAGGGGCTGCCCAAGGGCCGGAAAGCTTATGTGCTGGATATGTTCCCCTACCCCAGTGGAGACGGGCTGCACGTCGGTCATCCCGAGGGGTATACGGCCACGGATATCGTCTGCCGCTACCGGCGGATGCGGGGCGATAGCGTAATGCATCCGATGGGTTGGGACGCCTTCGGGTTGCCGGCCGAGCAACATGCGAAGAAGACGGGCACGCATCCGCGGACGACCACCGAGAAGAACATCGACACCTTCCGACGACAGTTGAAGATGCTCGGCTTCAGCTACGATTGGGACCGCGAACTGGCCACCACCGATCCCGGCTACTTCCGCTGGACGCAGTTCATCTTCCTGGTGCTGTTCGATACCTGGTTCGACGAAGCCCAACAGCGCGGCCGGCCGATCGACGAGTTGCCGATACCGGCCGAAATTCAGGCCGAGGGTGACGACGCGGTTGACGAGTACCGCAACGAGCATCGGCTGGCCTATCAACTCGAAGCGCCGGTCAATTGGTGTCCCAAGCTGGGGACCGTGCTGGCCAACGAGGAGGTGATTGGCGGCCTGAGCGAACGGGGCGGCCATCCGGTCGTACGGATCCCGCTTCGCCAGTGGATGTTGCGGATAACCAAATACGCCGACCGGTTGGAAAACGACCTCAAAGGGCTCGACTGGTCCGACGGCATCAAGGCCCTGCAACGCAACTGGATCGGCCGCAGCACGGGCGCCGAGGTCGATTTTTATATTGGTAGCGGGGTCGCTCTGGACGGTAAGCCGTCAGGCAAGGAGTATGACGCTTGGGCCGCCGGACGTGCCAAGTCGGGCTTGCCGCGCAAGCCGGGTGATGACGTGCTGCGGGTCTACACCACTCGGCCCGACACGCTCTTCGGGGCAACCTACATGGTCGTCGCGCCCGAGCACCCGGCCATCGAACGGCTCACCACGCCCCAGCGCCGCCAGGCGGTCGACAAGTATTGCGAGCAGGCCGCCCGAAAAAGCGATCTCGACCGAACCGACCTGGCCAAGAGCAAGACGGGCGAGTTCACCGGCTCGTATGCGATCAACCCGGTCAACGGCCAGCCGATCCCGATTTGGGTAGCCGACTACGTGCTTGTCAGCTACGGCACGGGCGCCATTATGGCCGTGCCGGCGCACGACACGCGCGACTTCGAGTTCGCCGTGGAGTTCAAGCTGCCGATCGTCGCGGTTGTCGATCCGGGCGAGGGACCCGACATCCCTCGCGACGACCTGCTGGCCGGCCGCATCGCCTTCATCGAGGACGGTACGGCGATAAACTCGGGCCAATACACGGGCATGCCGACGGCCGATTTCAAACGGAAAATCGCCGAGGACCTTACGGCGGCCGGCACCGGTCGCAGCGCGGTCAACTATAAGCTGCGCGATTGGCTCTTCAGCCGGCAGCATTTCTGGGGCGAGCCGTTCCCCATCCTGCACGAGCTAGACGCCGACGGCCGGCCTACCGGTCGCTTGCGGATCGTGCCGGCCGAAGAGCTTCCGGTCGATCTGCCCGAGCGAATGAAGTTCGACGCCGAGCACGCCAGCCCCGAGCCGCCCTTGGATGCCGCGCCGGCCGAGTGGCTGTACGTAACCGTCGACGGCGTGCGTTACAAGCGCGAGACGAACACCATGCCGCAATGGGCCGGCTCCTGCTGGTACTATCTGCGGTTCCTCGATCCGACGAACGCCAAAGCGCTGATCGACCCCGAAATCGAAAAGGCCTGGATGCCGGTCGACCTCTACGTGGGCGGCGCCGAGCACGCGGTGCTGCACCTGCTCTACGCCCGATTTTGGCACAAGGTGCTTCTCGATCGGGGCTACGTGTCCACGGCCGAGCCGTTTCACAAGCTGGTCAACCAGGGGATGATTCTGGGCGCGGTTCAGTATGAGCGGCACTTCCTCATGACCGACGAAATGACGAAAGGCGCACCGATTTCCGCGGATGAGGCTGAAAGGAAGGAGATTAACACCATTACCGAGGATGTATCGGCGGACAAAGTTGAACTAAGAGACGGAAAGCCTTATCTTAAGGGCACGCAGTTTGCTCTAAGCAGCCGGGCGTACAAGATGTCCAAGAGCCGGGGTAACGTGGTGAACCCGGACGAGGTGGTCGACGATTATGGGGCCGACTCGTTGCGGCTTTACGAGATGTTCATGGGCCCCTTGGAGGCCGTCAAGCCCTGGAGCATGGAAGGCGTTAGCGGCGTGCGCGGGTTCCTGGATCGCGTCTGGCGGATGATCGTCGACGAACGGGCCGAAACACTACAGTTGAACGAGGCCGTCCAAGAGATCGAGCCCGACGCCGACCAGAACCGCGTGTTGCACAAGACGATCAAGGCGGTGACCGAGGACCTCGACCAAATGGCTTTCAACACGGCCATCGCGCGGATGATGGAGTTCACCAACTTCTTCCTCAAGCAGGACCCGCGGCCCAAATCGGCCATGGAGCGGCTGGTGCTGCTGCTGGCGCCGTTTGCTCCGCACATTGCCGAGGAGTTGTGGCGGCTTTTGGGACACGAGACGACGCTCGCCCGGGAGCCCTGGCCGGAGCTGGACGAAACGGCGATCAAGGAAGACACGGTCGAGGTGCCCGTCCAGATCAACGGCAAGCTTCGCGGCCGGATCCGCCTGGCGACCGGCGCCGACCGCGACGCCCTGGAGGCGGCCGCCTTGGCCGATCCGGGAATCGCCGAACGGCTGCAAGGCAAGACGATCGTCAAGAAGATCATCGTGCCGGGCCGGATGGTTAATTTTGTGGTGAAGTGACGTCCCTCCGGCGCCCCCTGGTGTCCCACGGCTACTGCACGAGGAAGTGGGGAGAAAGGGAAAAGAGGGAAAAGGGGAAAGAGGCGGAGTAAATTGTCGAGGACGTTGAGATAGCCTGATTGTCGTCCGGGTTTGTTTGGGAACTTGGAACCTCCACTCAACGTTTTCCCCTTTCTCCCCTTTTCCATTTTTCCTTCTCATCTTCCGCGCCCCATTTTCTCGTGCAGTAGCCGCAGGACGCAAGGATAATTCCTCGTTTGTCCGGTCGAAATTCGTCCACCCATTTGCTTGTGGTGCCCGGCCGTGTTATCCTGTGGACGGAATACCCACCTCACAACACGAGGAGATCTAACCATGTTGACAAACGGCTATCGGTTGTGGTGCTGCCGCGTGGGATTTTTGCTGGCGGCAATGTTTTGGTTCTTGACATCGCAAGCGGCGGCCGCCGACTCGAAAGCGGGCGGTCGGCCGAACATTGTCTACATCCTGGCCGACGACCTGGGCTACGCTGAACTGGGCTGTTACGGTCAGAAGAAGATCCACACGCCGAACATCGACAAAATGGCCGCCCAGGGGATGCGGTTCACGCAGCATTATTGCGGGGCGCCGGTCTGCGCTCCGTCGCGATGCGTGCTGATGACCGGCAAGCACTTGGGACACGCCTACGTTCGCAATAATCACCGTGCTAAGTTGCCGGACGATATCAAGCAGCGATACGGCATGGAGTTCAACGGCCAGGAGCCGATTCCCGACGCCGAGGTGACCATCGGCGAGATGCTCAAGCAGCGGGGTTACGCCACGGGGGCCGTCGGCAAATGGGGACTGGGGCACTTCGGCACCACGGGCGACCCGAACCGGCAGGGCTTCGATCTGTTCTATGGATACAACTGCCAGGCACACGCCCATAGCTACTACCCGGGCTATCTCTGGCACAACGGTCGGAAGGTAATGCTCGACAACGTGCCGCCGATTCCCGGTCACGCCAGCTTGCCGAAGGGCGCCGATCCGAACGATCCGGCTTCCTACGAGCCGTTCAAGGGTAAGGATTATTCGGGCGACCGCATGATCGAGGTAGCCTTGCAGTTCATTCGCGATAACAAGAAGGGCCCGTTCTTCTTGTACGTACCCTCGACCATTCCGCACGTGGCCTTGCACATTCCCGACGAGGAACTCAAGCCATACCTGAAGAACAACTGGGAGGAGACGCCGTTTGTCGGCGGCCGCGGCTATGGCTATACGCCGCATCAAACCCCCAAAGCCGCCTATGCGGCCATGATCAGCCGGCTGGACAAGGATGTCGGACGCATTTTGGGTTTGATCGACGAGTTGGGTCTCGCCGAGAACACGCTGGTGCTCTTCTCCTCCGACAACGGCACGACGATACTGAAGATGGAAGCCGACTTCGAGTTCTTCGAAAGCGTCGGTCCGTTGCGGGGCCTCAAGGGCGAGGTCTATGAAGGCGGTATCCGCGTGCCGATGATCGCCCGCTGGCCCGGCCGCATCGAGCCGGGCACGGTCAGCGACCACATCTCGGCCTTCTACGACGTAATGCCCACCTTGGCCGAGGTGGCTGGAGCCAAGACTCCGCCCGACATCGACGGCATAAGCTTCCTGCCCACGCTGTTGGGCAAAGGCAAGCAGAAGGAGCACGAGTTCCTGCTCTGGGAGTTCTACGGCCACGGTGGCCAGCAGGCGGTTCGGCTGGGCGACTGGAAGGGTGTCCGCCAGAAATGTCAGAGAACGCCCGACGCTCTCATCGAGCTTTACAACCTCAAGACCGACATCGGCGAATCGAAAGACGTGGCCGTCGAGCACCCCAAGATCGTCAAGAAGATCAACGACCTGCTCATAAGCGAGCATACCCCCTCGGACATCTGGCAATTCGGCCGCAATCCGAAGCGCAAGAAGAAGTAGCGACGCGGGGCGTCCCGTGGGGACTGGCGGTGGTGAAATGCCGCTTGCCCGGCGGCTAAACGACTTTGCCCGCCAATTTCGCGACTTTGCAGTTCTCCCGTGTCAGACTACTGGCTACTGGCAATCGGAGCTGGTTGGGAAGGCCACTTGGGCGGTGCCCTCTGGGGCGAGTCGGTTTTTTCCGCAGCGCTGTCGAATTCATCGACACGCCGGTTCTTTCCATTCGAGTCGATCTCCGCACTGAACGTCCAGTTTGGCGGGCGTTTCTCCATTTGGCTGAAGAAGCCGCTCCTTGGCACGCGAAGTGCAAGAACAAACACTCGCGCTATGTCATTGCCTAACCCGGATTATTCACAAGGGCCGTAGCACAGGCTTCCAGCCTGTGTTTGGGCAACACAGGCAAGATGCCTGTGCTACTTGTGCGGTCGATGAATAATGCGGGCTAATCCAGGAGCCATCATGATCGCGAAGCTTGCCAGTCGGAAGGCCGTCCTATTGACGGCGGTCGTTGGATTGACGCTGTTACCGGCGGCCGCCGCGTTTGCCGCCGACGGGCCGAAACGGGTTGGGCCCGACCCGGCGGCATATGCGAAAACCGTCAGCAAGGGCGTCAACTTCCTCGTTTCGCGTGGCCAGGCGGAAGACGGGTCGTTCAGTAGCTTCGCCGGAACGGGACCCACCTCGCTGGCGATTACCGCCTTGCTTCGAAGCGGGCGCACGCCGAACGATCCGGCCGTCGCCAAGGGACTGAAGTACCTGTCGGATCGGGTCCGGGAGAACGGCGCAATTTGCGGCAAAATTCCGCATTTCATGAACTACGAGACCTGCGCGGCGATCATGTGCTTTCGAGAGGCCGGCCGAACCGACCAGGACAAGGCCCTGCTGGCAAAGGCGCGGGATTACCTCCGCGGAATTCAGTGGGACGAGGGCAACGGGCATCAGAAGTCCGACACCGGCTACGGCGGAATCGGGTACGGCGGCAAGTCGAGACCCGACCTCTCGAACACGGCCTATGTGGTCGACGCCTTGAAGGCCTGCGGTGCCGAGTCGGGCGACGAAGCGATCCAAAAGGCCCTGGCCTTCGTCTCGCGATGCCAGAACCTCGAAACCGAGCACAACTCCACCCCGTTCGCCGCCAAAATAAACGACGGCGGATTCTACTACACCTGCATGATCGGCAAACAGGACGAGAAACGCATGACGCCCAACGGCGGCCTGCGCAGCTACGGGTCGATGACCTACTCGGGTCTGAAGAGCATGATCTACGCCGGCTTGACCGAGGATGATCCCCGCGTCAAGGCCGCCGTCACCTGGATTCGCAAGCACTACGACGTCAAGAGCAATCCGGGCATGGGCGACGCCGGTCTGTACTACTACTACCAGCTCTTCGCCAAGGCACTGCATGCGATGGGCGAGGACTACGTCGAAGATGCCGCCGGCCTGAAGCACGACTGGCGTCGCGAACTGGCCGAGGAACTGGCCGCTCGACAGAAGGAGGACGGCTCCTGGGTCAACACCGATCGCCGCTGGATGGAAACCGATCCGAACCTGGTCACGTCGTTCGCCCTTCTGGCGCTATCCTACTGCCGGCCGCCGGCGGAATAGTCGGCAACGGCGCGAATCCGGAAGGAGAACCATGTTCGTTAAGCGTCAGCCGAAAGGATTTACCTTGGTGGAGCTTCTGGTCGTCATTACGATCATCGGCATTCTGATCGCCCTGCTACTGCCAGCCGTTCAGGCTGCCCGTGAGGCTGCTCGACGGATATCGTGCGGCAACAACCTCAAGCAGATGGGGCTGGCACTGCACAACTATGCGGACACTTTCAGGGGCGCGTTTCCCAACGCCGGCTGGGCGGGGATCAGTTACCCGAACGACTATTCGCCGCTGGCCAAGTTGCTGCCGTACTGCGAACAGGCGAACCTCCAGGATCTGATCGACTTCTCGATCGACATGGGGCATCCCGGCAAGAGCGACCTTCCGATCGAACTGCACGCGGCGGCCGGGATGGTGGTGCCCATGTTCTTGTGCCCCAGCGACCCCGAGCAGCCACTTCACGACACCACGCTGCCGTCGGGCGCGGTGATCCCAATGGCCGGAAGCAACTATGCGATCAACCAGGGGAGCGGAATGGACGAGGTGTTTCATCCGAGCTTCGCGGCGGCCGACGGACTCTGCTGGGTCGGCGCCGAGATCCGCTTCGCCAGCATCGCGGACGGCACGACGAACACCCTGGCGTTCACCGAATCGCTGCGCGGTCGCTGCGATACACCGGCGCTGGGCTCCACGCCCGACGTGCAGGTCTATCGCGCGAAGGCGTCGACAAGCCTGGCGCTAACGGCCGAGGACGCCGGCCTGGCCGCGCTGCTTTCCAGCGTGAGCGGTTGGGATGGCAAGCGGTTGTCCTGTTGGCTGCGTGGCTGCTCGCCGGCCGGTCCCGTCATGAACGGCTGTTTCTGCCCAAATAGTCCAATTCCCGACTTGGTGAATAGATCGGCCAAAGCCACCGCCGCCCGGAGCCGTCATCCTGGCGGCGTGAACGCCTGCTTCTGCGACGGCGGCGTGCATTTCATCAACGAGACGGTCGAACGCGCAACGTGGCACGCTTTCTGGACCCGAGACGGCGGTGAAGTGGCTTCTCCATGAGTGGTCGCGGCTTCGTAGGTCAGCCTCGCAGGTCAGGCACCCCGTGCCTGACCTACTTGGCTTGCGCGACCGCCGGGAACGAGACCCAGGCAAGGCAAACAGAAGAGTAGCCTCACACAACACGAGGAAGGGAGAGTCACCATATCATGAGTACGAGCGTCGATTCGGCGATGCCTCTGGAAGTCGAGCATCTCACGAAGCGTTTTCGGCAAGGCGATATCGTGGTTGAGGCACTGAAGAACGTTTCGCTGAGTGTCCGGCGGGGTGAGTTCGTGGCCGTGATGGGTGCCAGCGGGTCGGGTAAGAGTACGCTGTTGCACGTCATCGCCGGGCTGACGCGGCCCGACGAGGGGCGCGTGCTGGTCGACGGCGAGGATATATCGACTTTTTCCGACCGGCGGCTGACGCTCTTCCGCCGCCGCCGTATCGGACTGGTGTTTCAAGCGTTCAACCTGATTCCGGCCTTCACCGCCGAGGAGAACATCCTCTTGCCCGTCCTCCCCGACCGGCGCAAGGAGTCGCTTGACGGTCGCTTGGGAACCTTGCTCGCTCGACTCGATCTGGTTGAGCGCCGCGGTCATCGGCCCGACGCCCTAAGCGGCGGCGAGCAGCAACGGGTGGCAATCGCCCGGGCGCTGATGGCCGACCCGGCCATCATATTGGCCGACGAGCCGACCGGGAGCCTTGATTCGGTCAGCGGTCAGAAGCTCTGCAAGCTTCTTCGGGAGCAGTGTCGGGAACACGGCCGGACGATCATCCTGGTGACCCACGAGCCGACGGTCGCCGTTTGGGCCCAACGAGTGGTGGTGCTTAAGGACGGGCGGAATCTGGCCGAGTTCAAGACGGCCGATTTCCACGATGCCCTCAGCCTGGCCGCGCACTAGCAGGACGTGGTCGGTGTCGATCTGGCCGAGGAGTTGTCCGCATGAACATCGTCCGCAAGCTGGTGTGGGCTAACATCCTGCAACATCCGGCCCGATTGATCCTAACCTCGCTGTCGGTCGTCGCCGCCTCCTGCGTAGTGATTTGGGTGGTCAGCGGTTACGACGCGCTGTTGGCCCAGTTCGAGACCTTCGCCCCGGAATACCTCGGCCGCTACGAGTTGGTCGTCGTGGCCGACGTGCCCGGCAAGAGGGCCGGGCCGGTCTCGCCACCGGGGCCACCTATCTCCGAAGAACTAATCGCCGCCATCCGACAGGATCCGGCGGTCGCCTCGCTGGCCGCGGTCATGCAAGTGCGGATAAAAAGCGCGGAACGTCTTGAACGGCCGCGAAGCGAGAAGTCGCGGGCTGAGTCGGGTGCCGGCGGACCGGACACGCCGCCGGGATCTGGAGGCAAGAAGAAGAGCCCGTGGCGCCCGCGGCCGACGCTGGAGGGCACCAACGCCGGGCAACCACCCTACCCGCTGGCCGAAGGTGAATGGATCAACTTGACCCGAGCGGACCGCATGGAGGCCGTGCTTAGCAGTAAAACGGCCAATCAGCTCGAGGTGGGAGTGGGCGACGAGTTAGAGGTGGAATCCGAGGCCGGCCGGTTCAAGTTGAAGATCATCGGGCTGGTCGAGCAAGTGGTGATGGGTGGACCACCGCAAGGAAGATGGGCGCCGACGCGTGTGTTTGGCGGTCCGGCAACCTCGGCGCTTTACGTGCCGGTGGCGGTGGCCGAGAAGATCGGCGGCAAGCCGGCCGAGGTCCGCTTCGTCAACATCGATCTGAAAGATGGCTCCGACGTCGCGAAATTCCGCGCTAAGTGGTTGTCGCACATCGAGCAAGAAAAGTACCAGGCAACGCTCCTGGCGCTGGGCGACGTCGAGGATGAGTTGAAGTCGGGCTTCTCAAGCTCCCGGGTGAGGTCGCAAGCCTACTCGGCCACCGGCATCGCGCTGTTGGCCTCGCTGTTCATCATCCTCACAACGCTGAGCATGGGCGTGAGCGAACGGGTGCGCCAGTTCGCCGTGCTTCGCGCGGTCGCCCTGACCCGCGGTCAGATCGGCTCGATGATCGCCGCCGAGAGCCTGATCCTGGCGGTCGTCGGTTGGATCGGCGGTCTGGCGGCCGGCTGGGGGTTATTGTCGATTATCGGCACTCAGTCCGAGTCGGGCGGCGGTGCGTCACTGGGTATCTGGGCAGTGGGATTGTCGGGCGCGTGTGCTTTCGGCGGCGCGTTGGCGGCCTCGATACTGCCCGCCTGGAAAGCCATGCGAATCAGTCCCCTGGAGGCCATGGGCCCGCGACGGGTTTCCACGCGTCCGGCCCGGCTTTCGGCGGTTGCCGTGGCGATTGGGCTGGTTCTGATCGCCGTCAACCCGCTGTTGGTATTCGTCGTGCCGATACCCGACGCCGCCCGCTACGGAATCTACGCCGCCCTGGGCTGCACGAGCATGGCGATTGGTTTCGTGCTGCTCGCGCCGCTGGCCATTCTGGCGACCGAGCGAATCCTCGGCCCGCTGGTGGCCGTGCTGCTGCGCCTGGACGGCCGGCTGCTAAAGACACAACTTTCCGGCAACCTCTGGCAGACGTTGGGTACCACGTCGGTCTTGAGTCTGGGGCTGGGACTCTACGTGGCCATGCAGGTCTGGGGTTACTCGATGCTCGGACCGTTTGTGCCCGGCGACTGGGTGCCCGACATGCTTGTCTCCTTCCAATTGGGTGGGCTGCCGGACGAAGAGATCGAGGCCGTGCGCCGCATTCCGGGCGTGAACGCCCGGCAGTGCCTGCCGCTGGCCGTCGAGCAACCCAAGCTGGCCGAGGATATCACCGGCAGCCAAGAGCGCGCGACGGTGGCTCGACAGAACAACGTGATCATGGTCGGCCTCGATCCGACGATCGGCCTCGGAGGTCCCGATCCGCTAGTGAAATTGAAGTTCGTCCAGGGCAATCGAGACGAAGCGGTCGAGAAGCTGAAACGGGGGCGATACTGTATCGTGCCCGACCACTTCGCCAGGGAATCGAAACTCGGCCTGGGCGACCGCTTCAAGCTCTTGCCGCCCGAGTCGCCCAAGACGCCGGTCGAGTACACCATAGCCGGCGTGGTTGAACTGCCCGGCTGGCACTGGATGACGAAGTTCTCCGGCCTGCGGCGTCGCGACGGTCGGTCGGCCGCCATGGTATTCGCCCCCTACGACGAGGTCCGCCGCGACTTCAACCTCCAGCGGATCAACTTCTTCTGCTTCAACACCGAGAAGACCGCCGATGAAGCCGCAATCGGCGCTGCCTTGCGGCGGATTGCCGACCGGCACCCCGGCGAGAAACAGCCGGTCAACGCGCAAGGAACCTGGGCGGTGGGCGCGACCATGTTCGGCTCGTCGGTCAGAGTAACGACGGCCGAGCAAGTCTCCAGCCGGATCGGTGCCCGAGCCGACGGCATGATCTGGGATATGAGTCTGCTGCCCCTGGTGACGCTGGCGGTCGCCTCGCTCGGCGTGATGAATACCGTGCTGGCGTCGATCAGGTCGCGGCGCTGGGAGATGGGCGTGTTGCGCGCGTTGGGCTTCACCCGGCTCGGACTGATACGCCTGATCCTGGCCGAGGGACTCTTGATCGGGCTGGTCGCCTGCCTGCTGAGCCTGGGGTTCGGCGTGATGGCCGGCTGGTGCGGCCTGGGGATCTCGCGGTACACGAGTTTCTTCGGCGGACTGGCGCCCTCGCTGGTCCTGCCCTGGTCGAAGCTGGCCTTTGGCTTCGCCGCCGCCTTGGCGATCTGCCTGGCCGCCGCGCTCTGGCCGGCACTCGCCACCGGCCGCGCCGAACCCCTTAAACTCCTGCAAGCCGGCCGCGCATCAATCTGATCGACAGGCGGCCGAAAACATCGGCCCGTTCGCCCGCGTGTAGCCGGATTCGCAAGAGTTCGGTTCTTCGCGTCACTACTGAATTCCTGCAAACCCAGCTACTACGCCGTCCAAACCCCGGCTATCGGCTGGCCGCAGTTCTTGCACTTGCCGTCGTCGAGGTTCATCGTGCCGACGGAGTAGATGTCGCGGGTGATCACCACCTGCTTGCAGTTCGGGCATTCGGTCGTCTCGGCATCGTCGATTCCCCGGGCGTTGCCTATGTAGACGTAGCGCAGGCCGCTGGCGCGAGCGATCGAGCGGGCCTCGACGAGCATGTCGATCGGCGTGGGCGGCAGGTGCGTCAGTTTGTGGTCGGGGTGGAAGCGAGAGAAATGCAGCGGGTAGTCGGGGCCCAGGTTCTCGACCAGCCAATCGCACATCCGGCGGATCATCTCCGGCTTGTCGGTATAGGTGGGCACGATCAGGTTGGTTATCTCGAACCAAACGCCCTCCCGCTTGAGCGTCACCAGCGTATCGAGTATCGGTTGAAGCTTGCCCGAGTTG
>CAZDHN010000109.1:0-12530 GCA_964505115.1 uncultured Planctomycetaceae bacterium | reverse complement strand
GTCCACGGGCGTTTTGCGATCGGCGTGGCGTGGCTACTGCTGACCTGAACGAAAAGCGAGAAAGGCGGCCCCGGAGCTGAACACTCCGAGGCCACCTACGGTTGGTCGTGCAGCCATCGTACCTCGAAAGCCCCGGACGGGACAATCCCGCCCAGGGCACCATGACAACGCTGCTATTACACTCCCTCCGTCGCCAGCGACTCCATCGCGGCGTGATAGTGGGCAAGCGCCCCCTCCGTGAAGCCGCGAAGCAGGCCCGGCCCGCCGGACACGTTCTTGTCGCCGAACGCCTCCTCCAAGAAGATCTCTGCTTCCATCCGAGAGCCACGGCACTCTTCAGGGCGGACATCGAAAGCGAACATCTCCATCGGACTGAAGATGCGATCGCCGTCGTCGGAGAAGTAATCCTCCCAACCGCAATCACATCCTTCATCGAGGTTCTCGTGCAGTTCTTCAAGCCGTTCGAGATCCTCCACTGCCGCGCGTTCAGTCCAGGACCAACCCAGCGGGTAGCCCTCCTCGTGCTCGGCCGTTTCCTTCAGCCGCTTCGCTTCACGAAGCCGCCCGACCAAATCGTGTGACACCAACTTTTTTGGCGTCTCGCTCATAAAACTACTCCTCATAACAAAAGGTGACTCCCGTTCGGGAGTCCGAGGTCACCCGTTTCCAGGCGACTGGTGTAGTGGCCCCGTTCGGGGCCGCCAGAGCCGTCACCACATCACGTGCGGTGGTGACGGCAGGCCGGGGCATCATAACACAGTGTTTTCCCGGCATATTAAGAATAACGCAGAGCCGCAACACGATCCTCCAATATCGACTGAAGCCATAACCTTCACGTTTCCCGGACATCACTCGAATCAGCCTTTCCCGTGAGACGCTGCCGCACAACACCTGCACCACACCGTTCGCCAACACACGGCCGAAAGGAGCGATTTGAGGTCCACTACTGGCGATCAAGTTGCACTCCCCGCAATGTCTTGCCTCGGATTTCGATTCCCGCGTCCAACAGGCGATCCACCAACTTCTGAGCCTTTTTCTCTGAGGGCTCCGGCAACGTCACCGCCTTCGGCTTGCTGTTGAATCCCAGCCAAGTGTATTCGGGCTGGAGGTTACGAATCCAGGCGAAGAATGTCCTCAAGTCGAAGTCCATCAGGGGCTCGACCGTCACGACCTTCCGCGGGTAGTCGAGCTTCTTGAACTGCTCGTAACGCACCGAAGGAGGCGGGGCTTTGGAGATTGCCTCGTAGCCGTCATCGCGGTTGGTCTCCAACGTCGTCAACAGCACGACATTATCAGGAAACTGGTCGAGAAACGGCTCGAAGTACGCCGGCTTCTTCGATTGGAAGTAGAACGTCTTCGGCTTTGATCGCTTGTTGTGCTCCTTGATCCGTTCGATGATCTTCCGCATGAAGCTCGCCGGGCAGAACGCAACGTCGGCATTGCCACATGCGAAAATGATCGGCTCAGACGGAATCGTCTTCAGCCTATGGTCGTCATGACAATGGGGTACGTAACGGTAGCACTGATCGCACCCGCGAGTCTTCTTCTTATTCTCCTTTTGCCGCTTTGCCTGCCGTTTGAAGCTCGGCTCGCAGTAGGTACAGTCGAACCGGCAGCCCTTGAACGGGTTCCAGGTCGCTGCCTTGGCGTACATGTTCGACTTCTGGCCATTCGTGGCAAACGACATGCCCCCAGGCTGCACGTTACGCTTCTTCCTCAAGTTCTTCATTCTGAATTTCTCCTTAACAGCGATGCCATCCCGCCTGCTTACTAACGGAAAGGCACTGGTGTAGGTAGGCAGGACCGTCAGAAATCCGTTCCCGCCACCATCGTTGTAATGTTTCCACTTGGGGCAAGGAACTTGCCCTTTCAACTCGCAGCCCCGTCGTTACAAATCATCCCTCCTTCCGGTTGACGGGAAAATAGTCCTATGCCAGGTTGAGCCGGAATTGTCCTTCCCAGCCCTCCATTGAATAAAAACGAGAAGCCGCAACAGGACTTTCCCTGCGCTCAGGGGGGGGCAGTCAAGTGGGTGAGGCCCGTCGCCGGGGACGCATCTGTATGGGGCAAACACCGACAGACGGGTCGATCAAGCTGACCGTCCAGGTCAGCGGAGGTGCCGCATGATCGAGAAGATTATCGAGATCATTGTGACGGCCACTGGCGATACCACCGTCACCACCAAGGGCTTCCCCGACTCTTCCTGCCGCGATGCCAGCAGGTTCATCGAGCAAGTCCTGGGCGAGCAGACCGGCGGGCGGCTCACGGCGAAGTTCTACCAGAGGCAAGCTGTCCAGCAGCAGGCACGACAACAGAGTTGACAGCCCGATGGCCGGGTCCTATCGCTGACAGAGCTTCTTCATCGCCTTGCCCATGGCGGCTCCGATCAGGTAATACGTCCCGGCGTTGCTGTTCCAGTGGTAGCCCTGACGGGAAGGAGACTCCTCCGGCGGTCGATAGAAATCCTTCGTGCCGACGAAGGCTACGTTCCCACGAAACTCGTCGCGCTCGGCCACGGCGGCCTGGGCACGCATCAAGGACAGGGCCCGGGGATGGGTTTCGCTGCGGCCACTCATTCCCGTCTCCGCGATCACGAACGGCAGGTTCTCAATGCCGAGGTCTTTGCGTATGTCACGAATGAAGTTGGCCATGTTCTGCTCGTATGCGTCGTTGAACGCCTGGTTGATGCGATCGTTCCATCCCTGATGCCAGCCGAATCCGGCGATCTCGTAGCCGCGGCCGTCGTACTCGGGGAAGAGGGTCTTGAGGTCCGCCAGCACTTCTCGGACGTGCTTCAGCAGTTCCCGGTAATACGGACCGACCTCGTCTCCGGAACTCGGCGGCCGGAAGTCCTTGGCCAAACTCTTGCCGCCCCAGGCGATTTTGATGAGCAGGACCTGTTCGTCGCATGCGTCACCCATCACATGGCCAAAGCCCAACTCCGGGCCGATGCGGTCCTCGCGGGCTCCGTATCCGACCGTCAGCGGTCCCTTGCGGCCGAGATACCAAATCCAGACGTCGTTCCTCGGTGCCCACTCGCCCTCGGCATCCTTCAAGTGCTTGAAGTGATCGGCGGTAGCAGGGTCCTGGACCAGGTATTCGAGGCTTCCCTTGCCGTCGTTCCGCCGGGGGTCCAGAGCAATCTTCCCCTGTCCCTCCATGTTGGATTGGCCGGCGAGGATGAAGACCTTCAGCCTTCCCTTGCTCGCATCGGCGGCCGTCAATGTTGCCGGGAGGTGTAACACGATGATTGCGACGACTAGCGATGTCCACCGTGCCTGGGTACTGAATTTGCACATGAGAACCTTCCGTGCCGCCGGTAGCGGAACTGTGAGTGAATATCGAATGAAACCAAGTGAACACCAGATACAGGATACTCTCGTGTCTCTCTCGCGGCAACTCACCGAGTACATCTCGGCCGCGATCCAAGCGCTTCGCACAGTTGGCCCAAGTGGCTTGTCTGATTACGGAGCTACATTCGGCTTTGCATGATCGGCTTCCCAGCGCCAGCCGAACCTCTTCCAGTACCCGCCTCCGCCCCAGGCGATGTAGGCCGCGTTGACGGCCAATTGATCCTTCGCGAAGATGTCTCGCATCATCCAATACTTGCGATCCAGGATGCGGTGAGCGGCCGTGCGGTCCGCATCGGCTCCTTGCTGAACGAAGCGATACGCTTGGGCCTGCATGTCGGTGAACGCCGGGTAAACATGGCAGGTGGCTTTCCAGTGTACTTCTGTCGGTAACGCGGGGCAAGTGACACCGTCAAGGGTGATCCGGGGTATCGGCGTATCGGATACCGGCTGACCTCGCCCGGTCGGCTGTTCGGCTGGGCGCGGGCGATATGCTATTTCTGCTGGGCTACGAAAAGCGCCTTGTCCTTTTCTTACCCATCAACGGCCTGCTGGTAGATCCGACCTTAGGGCACGGAAAGAGGCAGCACTAGGAACGCATCAAAGTCGGGGCAATCCTTGTCGCGGCGCATGGGGAGGGAGACGGACCGGCCATCGAACACGCCTTTATGCACCGGCTTTGCATGCCCGATCGTCTGCCTGATGTCGAGGCAATTGTAGACCGCGTATTCTTGTCGTTGCACCAGCGCACCGGAGAGATCAACCTCTACCTTGTCTTTGCCGTCCCAGTTGAAGACCGCGACGTTGGCTCGCCCCTTCGCGTACTTGTTAGGAAAGACGAAGACCTTTGTACCGACCGGCTTGCCGCCACGGCCGGGATGCAGCGTGCTATTGGCGTCGAGCCCCAGCTTCTGCCACTCGGCGAAGGTGAAAGTGTCTTCCTCGGGATACTTCTCCTTGTCGCTGTATACGAATGGCTTCTTCACGCCGTTGTCGTAGTAGGTATTGCGGTCGATGGTGTAGCGCTTGAGGTCGGGCTTCGGCGGATTGTCGGCCACGCCAGAGCCGGAAGGGGCGCTGTTAACCTCCATCAAGAATCCCGTGGCCCAGAACGTGTTGCCCGTGATCTCCAGCCTGCGCCAGCGGCTTGCGACCATGGCGCGGTAGGCCCCCATCACGTAGTTGTTCTTTACCACAGCCTGGTCATGGATGACCTCTTTCCTGTAATGAAACATGAGGCGCATGTTGCTGCGCCACTGCTGCATGTCACGTGGCTGGTAGCCGATGTTCCCGATGAAGCGAATGCGCTCGGCCGGCTTCCAGCCCGTGAGGCCGAAGTTGAAGGATGTCTGTCCCTCCTTGTACCAACCGGGGATGAAGCCGATGTTTTCCAGGATATCGAAGCCCTTGATCTCACCCTGCTGCGTGTAAATGTCATAGTTCCAGCCGCAACCGCGATAGGCGATATTGTGCTCGATTGTCTTCGTTCCCTGGTCGTTCTGAATGTAGAAGGCATGCCCGTGGCCGCGCCCGCCTTCGCGCTTCATGGTGCCAAAGTCGTGGATCAGGTTGCCGTAGGCCTCCAGGTCGATCGCCGGTCGCCATAGTCCCGTACCCATCGCGCCGCCGAAAACATTGCAGTTGATGAGCTTGATCTTGTTGCCCCTGATGGCATTGAAAGCCGTGGGCACTTTGTGCTTCTCTTGATACCGATCCCACTTGAGATCGCCGATTTCAAGTCTCACAAAATGGGTGAAGTCACATCCTTCAATGCGCACCGCACCGTTGAGGTGTGCACACTGGCCGGGAGCTGAAGTGACGATGATAGGCTTCTTCGCCGTGCCGTGCAGCTTTGGCGTGAAGGGGATGCGCTCGGTGCAAGTGCCCCCCTGCTCACTCTTCTTCGTCATCTCCCGTCCGTCGTATCGGCCACCGCGAAGTAGTACGGTGTCGCCCGGCTTCACCCGGGCGTTGCCGCTGAAGACGGTGAAAATATCGTAGGGCTTCTTGATCGAGCCGTTACCGTCCAGTTTTCCGTTCGGGGCAACATGGACCTCGGCAGCCGGGGCAACCCCGGCGAATATGAAGACCGCGGCCAAGCTAAGCAGAATTGCCGTGTGCCGGGTTAAGTGCCGACCGGACTGATATACGCCGCCCATTACTGCTCTCCTTCTAGATATTCGTCGATCTCGTCACTGGCGGAGGATAACGAAGGCACAGAACTCGCCCTGGCCCGTGCGCTCCTCGACAGGCATCGGGATTGTGACCGGCTTTCCTTCGTACTTCCCTTTCGCGACAGGTGCTCCGAAGAAGTCGAGGGCGCTCTGGATGCGGAAGGTGTCGCCCGGCTTTAGAAAGGTTGATAGGTCGACATCGACCGCCTTCGACTTGGCCCAGTTCACGATCGCCAGATTGGCGCGGTTCGGATCGTACTTACTGGGACGCAAGAACACGAACGCGGATTCCGGGACGGAGTCATTCTTCCGGCCGCGCCAAATGAAGTTATCCTTCTCCGTGACGGTCTTGAAGCCGCGAATCGTGAGGCCGTTGCGGATGATCGTGTTGCTCTGGACGACGCAGTCCTCGCTGTCCTTGGCCGTGTAGCCGACGCTCATGGGGACTTCATGGAGGATGTTGTCCTTGACGACAATGCCTCGGCTGCCCCTGCCGCCGCCGATCAGCGCGGCGTAGCGGCCACCCTTCTTGCGAGGGCCGAAGGCGATGTTGCCCTCGATGTGGAAGTTGTCCACGTAGGCGCGAGAAGATCCGTAAAACTGCGTGGTGTTCGAGTAGTTGCCAAAGAAGATGTTGTCGGTGACGAGCTTGGTCCCGGTCTGGTTCTGACCGTAGATGCCGGGGCCGTGGTAGCGGTTCGGCCCGATCCAGCCGTTGTTGTAGACCAGGCAGCCATGCACTTCGCTATCGACGGCCGGTTTCCAGAAGCCAACACCTTGCGCATTATCGTGGACGACGAGGTGGATGTACTTGCAGTTCTCGCCGCCGACGATGTTGAGGCTGCCCCAGGGGCGGCCCAGGTCTTTGGGATGAGAGCCGCGCTGCTTGGCGATACGCGGCCGAGCGAGGTTCTCGGAGACGATGATTTCAAGGTCCCATATCCAGAGGAACTTGCTCGGGTTCTCGACGCTAAGGCCCCCGTCAACAGTAACTCGCTCGCCCGGCATGGCACGGACGTGGATAGGCCTGCCTTCTGCGCCAACGAGCTTCACGGAGTAGCCGTTGCTCCCCGGTGTACGATCCGGGTGCTTGTACGTGCCGGCCGCCAGCCACAACGTATCGCCCGGCGCGATCTTCGCGTGCCGCAGGGCCGACTCCAAGTCCCACGGCGACTCCCGCGTGCCGGTTCCCTCCGGTTTGCCGTCCGGCGCGGCATGCCACTCCGCCGCTAGCAGAACTCCCACCGACAGGGCAATCCACACGGCGGCGATGCTTCGGATTATCCAACTCATGGCTCACCTCACGTTCAAGACCGAAAGGTTCACTTGCGCGACTTCGCAATGACCATCCCAGGAACAACTGCTAGAACTATCTCCCTTGCGTCTGGGCAACGTACAACTGCGTCCACTCCGTGCCGCTGGTGTTGAAGTCGATCCGGTTGGGCAGTTCACCCAAGTGGTGGAAGCGGTGCCCGGCCTACTGGGCCTGCGCAACCGGTTTCTCCATTTGTCGGTAAAGCTGCACAGCCTTGCCAATGATCGCTTCTTCGATTCCCGGTGCGTAGGCCGGCGCTTCATAGCCTCCCTCAGCCAAAACTCGCTCACTGGGTATGTAGCCGTAGTAGCCGTTGGAGTAGCCGGCGACCCAGACGATCGCCGGGGGGCGGCCCAGTTCGCGTTTCAATCGCAGCGAGTAGTCCACCACCACCTCGCTGGCTAGGGTCACCAGGGTTACGTCGTTGCCCAGGCGCATTACCTGTACCGGGTAGTGCCGCTTCTCCCTCGTCCCCTTGGCCCAGGGCAGATCGACGTACTCCAAAGCGCACCGGATCGAGCCGCGCAGGGGCCGCGGATTGGCGAACAATGCCGCCTCCACGCCCGTGGCCAAGCTCCGGCCGTGCTTCTGAGCCAATTCGACCGTCGAGCGTGGGTAAGGGTTCTGATCGGCACCGCAACCCATCACGAACATGGCGGTCATGCCCGGATGGTCCGCCTGGAGATACTCCTGGGCGAAGCCGGCATAGTCACCGCAGAATTGAAAAAATTGTAGCGTTGTGTTATGGCAGGCATAACCGAATAGTACGGCCCGCTGGTTTCCCTCGGCGTCGAGTACGCAGAGCACGGGGACGTCGTGATCGACTGGGCCGTCAGGGTTGGGGGCCTTATTGGCGTTGATGTCGTCCTTGGGCAAAGCATAGTTGCGGCGGCGATTCATGGCAAAACCAGCTCGTGCGTGGCTGTAGGTCAGCCGTGCGGGTCGCAGGTCGGCCAGGGCCTCGCCGACCAGCTTAACCAACGCGGTCTGGAGGAACTGATGATACTTGCGAGCCTCTTCCTCACGCCCACTACGCTCGCGATACTCGGGTCCGCAGTGGGTGTGCGAGGCGTTCAGCAGCAGGGCCGCCGGGGGCAACTTGTATTGCTCCTCGACCTGCTTCTCCACGCTCTCGCGTACGGTAGTCAGCACGCCGATGAGATCCATGGTCACGATCACCACGCGATGACCGCTTTCGTCTTCCAGGGCCAAGGCTTTGGCGTACAGATCGTGCAGCGTGCCTTCGGCCGGCTTCTTCCGCGAAGCGTAGCCGGCCATCCACATCAGCGTGTCGGGGGTGATCTTGGTAGTAGCAATCCCGGCCTTCCAGTCCAGCGGGGCTGAGGGCGGGGTTTTCTTTCTGCCGGTGCTTGTCGAGGAGATTTTGACCGTGGGCGTGGGCTTGGCGAGATTCGCTTGCGAGGGCTTCTTCTCCGTTTTCTCCGTTGCCCAAAGTGGAACGGTGAGCAGGATGAATAATGAGCAGAACGACCAACGAGCAATCATGGCTGATTCCTGGGTTTGAAGGTTGGGGACATTTCGTTGGGAGACATCTGTTGGCCAGATTACGTCAGCATATTGGCCTTCGGCAAGGCACTCCGCGTTGCTTCACAAATCGCCGCCGTGCATCAGCGTCTCCGAGAAGTGAAGGTGGTTCACTCCAGGGCTTCCGCGATCCGTTTTTCCACTTGCTCTGCCTGGGCGGCCACACCCTTGCCGTTGAAGTGCACGCCGTCGTTGGACCAGTATTCGGGATGATCCTTCACTAGGTTGTAGAGGTCGTCCACGGCAATCCCCTCTTGGGCGACGATGCCCTCGGCGATCTTGTTTCTGGCCTCCACCCGCTTGGTCCCCTCGGCGATTATGTCCAACTTGCCCGATTGCCGCATCGGCGTGATCGTGGCCCAGATCAGCTTGGCCTTTGGGGCATGTTTGCGGATCTTCGCCACAAGTTCGGGAAATTGCTTCTGATACTCCTCTTCGCTGTAGCCCCAACCGTGTAGGCCGTTGTTGAAGTGAACGACATCAAACCGGCACTGACCGAGCACCAAAGCCACCTCAGCCGGCAGCGCCGGGTCGCCGATGGATTTCGAGGTCGTGAGCCGGGCCACGGATGCCTTGCCCTTGAGCCTATCGGCGACCTGCCGATAGTAGCCCTGGGTGATCGAATCGCCGATCAAGAGCGCCCGGGGTAGCTTGGTGCCCTTGGCGTCGGGAATCCAGATGTTGCACCACTCGATGGTCTCTCGGGAGATGTGCGGATCTTCCGCGGAGTTCGCCTTCGTGGGCGGGACAACCATTACGCCTGCCAAAGCCAGCAAAAAGATACATCTCATGGGTCGGTCTCCTTGTTGTTCAATATCTCAACGTAGTTCATGTCGTATGCTGCGCATGGAAGCCATCTGTACACGATCTGCATCTTCCTCCACGGTTCATTCGAGTCGTTGCCCCTGGATCGTGATGGCGATGTGTGAGAGCGACTTGCTGGACAGGTCATACATTAGGTAGACCTTCAGCCATCGCGTTACCAGAGGGCTGTGGGTCGGCAAGGTATCCAGCGTGCCCTCCAGCAGTAGACTCTGGCGGTTCGCGTCGGCTCCCCACGGCCGCAGTACGAGCTTGTCCAGGTCCGAGACGATTCTGTAGCCTTCCATTTGTTCCTTGGCCCAGCGAGAGAGAGACCGGACCCGCTTAGGCGTCAGTTGGCTCTTGATTCCTGGGATCTGCTTCTTCCACTCCGCCGTCGCCCGGCGGACATGACCGCTCAGCCGGGCCTTCTCCGCGTCGGACCAGCGGGATGCGTTTTCAGGCACATCCATTCCTGGCAGGGGCTCCATTTCAGGCACAAAGGACAGGATCGAGTTGCCCTCGGCTCCGGCAATCTCGTAGAGGTGGACGCCATGTGGACCGAACTCGTCCTCCAGCCGCCCGTCGCGGGCGATGAGCGTGCGGTCCTCACCAAGCACCCGAACCGTAGCCTCGCCGGACAATCCGGCAGTCTGAAATACGCCCTTGGCCGGCCGACCCTCCATCCGAACAGCGAAGAGGTACACGTTACCTCGGTGCTTCTTCAGCGCAACGGCGATACCGGGTGAACCGAGGAGTTGGGCCATGTCTCGCGCAACATCGGCCGGCTGAACCGTTACGGTCACGGCGCCCTGAATCGAAGGGCTGTTGATTACTGCCGCCAGGCTGTCGATCTCCCGATTGATCGCGCCCACCGCCCGGGCCATCTCTTCGTCGGCCAACAGCCCCGCCTCGATGAACCGCGGCTTGAACTGGTGACAGAAATAGATGATGCCCCGCGAGCCGTGGATGATCGACATCCACACCTCGGCCTTGACTTGCCGCGGCGTGGGCTTGGTCTTCGTGTTGCTGATCCTCGTGCACTCGATACAGTTCCACACGATCCGGTCGGCCCCCGCCCAGCCGCGGAGTCGCTGGACGCCTCGGGCCACGTACCAGAGCTTTCCGGCCACCGCCGGCTTATTGTGGACGGCAGGGTAGATATCAAACGAGACGATGTCGCCACCGCGGACGTACTCCGGATAGTCCTCCGGATGGTTGGTGCGCACACCGCGGCCGTGCCAGCCGTCCCAGGCCACGCCTTGCCCGAGATTCAGTAGTACCGGCCGGCTGGCATCTCGGGCCTTGATCCGCCGGTAGTCTGCCACGATTGTGGCAGGAGGAATCGGCGGTCCGTAACCCTTTCCCTTGCCCAGCGACTGGGCGTTGTCCGGCTCGTCTCCGTGCATCCAGCCAACGATCATCTTCTCATCGAGATGCTTCAGGGCATACTCGTTCTGCTCGCAGATCACGGGCACGCCGTGCTGCTTCAACTCGCCGATCTGCTCGGCGGTTGGCCCCTTCCAGAGGCCCACGTACAGGTTGACGCCGATGGCCTTGTACCTGGGAGCGTTGCGGGGAGCCTGCAACCAAACGGCGATCGGGAAGAAATCCGCATCCTGGCCGGGCCCGTTTTTCCAGCGGGAGTAGGCGCCCGAGTTGGCCGGCCCGCGAGCCTCTTCAATCGCCTCGGAACCCACTGCCGCCAGGCAGGGTACTGCGACAAGAACAAAGGCGACCGTGGCGATGGCGCCACGAACCGGTAATCGGGGCTTGCGAAGGTTTGTCCTCATCGGCGTAACTCCCCATTTATTCGGCCTTCGGGCCAATATAGCCGGTCGAAAGCGTTACGTCGTCGTACCAGACGGTGTTGTCCTTCCTCGCCTGGTGGATGTAGACGCCGATGTTGAACCGTTTCAGTCGCACATCGTCGTTGCTTCGCCAGCGAAAGCCCCGATAGTGAATGTAGAGCTTGCCGTCGATCCAGGCGGCCAACTCACCGTTGGCTTGGCCGACGTCGTTCACCTTGATCATCTGTTCCAGGCAGTACCACTTGTTCCGCTTTAGCACGATCCGTTCGTTCTCCTCGGGCCCGAGCATGTTGCCCCAGTAGTGACCGTCTCGGTCTCGCTTCATATCCATCCAGTAAGTGTAGAGGAACATATAACCGGGAGCCGGCAGGCGGCCCCAGTCGCACCAGGGCTCGAAGCGGCTGCTGAAGCGGTCGTTGCCCTTGGGCCGAATGCCTGCCTTCCCCATGCCGTCCCACTTATTGGCGCCAGCGACTCCAGCCAAGCCACCGCCTACGTGATTCAAGTTACCTTGGTCGTAGTCCGCGGCGAACTTAATGTAGCGGCGGAGGTAGATCTGTTTATAACCGTTTGGGCCAAACCAGAAACTGGCCCCCGCGCCCGACGCTTTGCCCTTCCTGGCCGGGGCGGTGAATTGTATTACCCCGGTACCGGAGTGGGCCAACCCGGCATCGGCAATGAGTTTCGCCCGTCCGTCTTTCAGGCCACGGATCTCGAAGTAGCTTTTCAGCGAAGCGGCCGACTCGAACCCGTCGCTGAAAATTACCTTTCCAGGTCGCTCCAGAGTTGCGAGTGTTTTCCGGTTGGCACGGGTCTCGGCCGTCACCAACACCGGATAGGGTTCTGGCTCCGTCGTCTCCCCAAAGGCCGAAGACCTCGGCTGACCGAGTGCCTGGCGGCTGGACGACGCCCACAAGACCAACATCCCGAACGTCACCAGGTGGATTCCCGTGAGTGTGATTTGGCAAGCTGATTTGCTACACATCATGGGTTCTTCCTCTTCCTGCCCTCAAGCTGGACCTCGTATGGCCACACAATGCCTTCCGCTCGGTCGCAATGTCAGGTCTCCAAGGCGTTTCCGAGCAGGAAGGTGAGAAGTCCATGATAGTGGACATTCTTGTCCTTCGGAAGGAGATCGAATCGTGACTGCCCATTCCACCCGGAGGGCCTGTCTTCAGATGGCCGCGCCCCGCGGGCATTTCTGGGACTATTGATCTTCGCATAATCAATACGCGGATCAATAACCCGCGATCACGGCGGCCCTCGCCATAGGCACATCCCTGGAACAGGAGGATCGGGGGGCCATCGAACCATTGGGGCTAGCAGATCCACCAGGCTTTGCAGTTTGTGTCCGTCCCTCGCGTGTGGAACGCCCTGGACGCGGGAGCACCTTGCTCCCACTCCGCTCCAACCGCCCTGTCCCTCACCACATCTGAAAGTCCGGCGCAATCGGCCTAATTACCGGCCCGCAAGGCTCTTGATATCCTCGGCCAGGAGCTGTTTGAACTCTTTCTGTTTCTCCGGGCGGCAGTAT
>CAZDHN010000108.1:0-12568 GCA_964505115.1 uncultured Planctomycetaceae bacterium | reverse complement strand
GAAGCTGGCCGCCCACCGCACGGAGCCGATCCCCTCGCTGCGCGCCAAGCTTGGCGCCGTGCCGGCCAACCTCGAGGAAGCCTTCACCAAGATGCTGGCAAAAGACACCGCCACCCGCTACCAGTTCATGGGCGACGTGGTCGGCGTGCTCGAACAGCGCCGCCGCCCAACATTCTTCCGCCGCCTGCTCGACCGCTGTCTTAGCATGACGAAGCGGTCTCGGTAGTTTTTGTTTTGCAGTCTTGCCAGGCGGCGTACTGATCAGGCTGGCGCGTGACGAGTACAATGCACGGAAACAACTTGCGGGTCCAGAACATCGTGGTAGGGAGAAACCTTATGAAGGCTCTTGTGCTGGCCGATTACAACCGCTTGGAGTATCGCGACGTGCCCACGCCGGAGCCGGGGCCCGACGACGTGCTCATCGAGGTGATCGCTTGCGGCATCTGTGGGAGCGACGTGCATGGAATGGACGGCAGCACCGGCCGGCGACGGCCGCCGGTTATC
This sequence comes from uncultured Planctomycetaceae bacterium, assembly GCA_964505115.1. Taxonomy (GTDB): domain Bacteria; phylum Planctomycetota; class Planctomycetia; order Pirellulales; family Thermoguttaceae; genus CAZDHN01. Next base: position 12,064 of record CAZDHN010000108.1, on the reverse strand, counting down.
ATGGGTCACGAGGCGGCCGGACGCATTGCCCGGCTGGGGGCGAACGTCCGCGATTGGGCCGAGGGCGACCGGGTGACGTTCGACTCGACGATCTACTGCGGCCGCTGCTCTTTCTGCCGGTCGGGCCGGATCAACCTCTGCGACAACCGGCGAGTGTTGGGCGTCTCCTGCGAGGAATACCGAAGCGACGGCGCCTTCGCCCAATATGTCGCCGTGCCCGGGCATATTCTCGCCCGCTTGCCCGACGAGGTCAGCTTCCATCAGGCGGCGCTTGTCGAGCCGCTATCGGTCGCATTGCACGCGGCGGGCCGTGCCCGGATCGAGTCGGGCGACACGGCCGTGGTGATCGGGGCCGGCATGATCGGGCTGCTGGTCGTGCAGACGCTCCGCTCGGCCGGTTGCCGGCGGGTGGTTGCGGTCGATATCAACGCCGATCGGCTCGAATTGGCTGGCAAGCTGGGTGCCGACGAGACACTCCGGGCGGAAGCCGTGGACGTGCCGGCCGAAGTTGCCAAGATAACCGACGGCAGGCTGGCGGATGTGGTGGTCGAGGCGGTCGGCGCGGCTTCAACCGTGCAAGACGCCGTGGCTTGCCTCCGCAAGGGAGGCCGGCTGGTGCTGGTCGGCAACGTCTCGCCCGAAATACCCCTGCCGCTACAAGCGGTGGTAACTCGGGAGTTGACGCTGCTGGGTAGTTGTGCATCGTCCGGCGAGTATCCCGCCTGCCTCGACATGATCGCCCGCCGCGCGGTCGACGTCGACTCGCTGATAAGCGCCGCGGCCCCATTGGCCGAGGGCGCGTCGTGGTTCGAGCGGCTACGGCGCGGCGACGAGAACCTGATGAAAATCATCCTCGAGCCGCAAACATCTTGATGAACAGAGGGAGTAACGAATGGAGATTGAGGGAAAGGTCGCGTTGGTAACCGGCGGCACAAAGGGAATCGGGCGGCGACGGCCGTGTGGATTAGAGCCATGGGCTGTGAGCCATGAGCCATGAGCCGTGGGCCAAGGAAACAAACGTGGCTGGCTCAAGGCTCAAGTGACAATCGGGAAGTTATTTTCTTACGAGTCCTATTGCCCCTTGCATAGCCAATGACCGAGGGCGAAGCCCGGTTCCCTGGCGGAACCCCCTTGAGCCGCGCATTGACTATGCAAAGATCAACAAAGAGGAGTCTCCCATGCAACGCATCTCCCCATGGCGATGCTTCTTTGTTCTGCTAGCCTTGCTCGTTTCCGCCAAGGTCTCCGCCGGAGCCGACACGCCGTTCGATCGCGACGGCTTCTTCCCCATCGTCTTGTACTGCCACTGGGACCGGACGACGGAGAAGCGGATGATCGAGGTGATCGACAACTCGCAAGAGCACGGCTTCAATACCGTGAACATAGCCGGCCAAGACAAGCGCGCCGCCGCCTTGCAGGCTTATGCCCAGAGCAAGGGAATGGCCGTCTCGGGGTTCTGTTATCGGCTGATTGACTTCAAGCAACTGGACGCGCCGGGCCGTTGCGTTCACTCGCCGGAGTACAAGACGCGTCTGCACAAGTTTCTCGAACCGCGGCGAAAAGCATACGAGAGTCTTTCTCGCCCATGGGCTGTAACCCTCACCGACGAGCCCTACGTCGACAACCGGCACGACCATCGCAGTGCGGTCTCCGGCCACGTGGGGTTCGTCTGTCATTGCGACCACTGTCGGCAAGCGTTCAAGGCGAAGTACGGTGTTGAGTTGCCGGAGAAAATGCCGCCGATCGATCAGCCCGAGCCGCGCGGGCAGTACGTCGACTTTTACAACGACTACTGGGCGAAGGTCTGGCGGCTTTCGTGCGAGTACATGAAGGCCAACAAGCCGGACCTTGCCATAGCCAACACGTACACGGAGACCGTCTGTCTCGGACGGCACGTCGACCTTGCCTTTGGAGATCTGTTGAGTTGGTCACAACCGCTCGACTGGATTGCGGCCGACATATACCCTTACTACTTCGGCCGAAACGAGAACGACATCGAGGCTATCGAATGGGATATGAAGCGGTCGAGGCTGTTGCTGGCGTTTCTTCGCTGCGCGGCCGGCGAGCACGAGATCCCGTTTGCCTGGTGGGTGGGCTGCACTTCGTCGAAGGAGGAGACGCCCAAGGCTATCCGGCACATGAGCTACACGGCCGTTGGGCAAGGCGCCCAAGGCCTGATCGGCTGGGGTGCCTATTTTCCCGAAGGTCGGCCTGTCTTGGAGTACAATCCGGCCTTGTGGGAAGACGCCGGCAAAACGTTCCGCCAACTCGGCAAGATTGGGGCCGAATTGCGGCAGCTTGAGAAGACATCCAGGATTGCCCTGTTGTGCTCGGAGACCGAAGGCCTTTTCGCAACACCGCAAACCTACACCGGCCCCTTCTATAACGATCTGGTGCCGGCCTACGACGCACTGCTAAAGGCCTTCGGAAACGCTGACCTGATTTACGAACGCCAGATCGCGGCCGGCAAACTCGACAAATACGAAGCCCTGGTGATGGCGAACGTGGGACACGTCGCCGAAGGGGCTGCCAAGGCGATCGAGCAGTTCGTCAGTGGCGGCGGTGTCCTCATCAGCGACCGGGTGCCGGAACGCGATCAGAACGATAAGCGATCGGCAATCTTCGCCAAGCTCTTCGGTCACTCCGAACACAAGCGTCTGCATGTGGGCCACCCCGACAAGTTCCCCGCCGTTATCAACTCCGATTACGGCAAGGGCAAGGCCGCTCTGTTGCGGTTCCGAATCGGCAGCTTCTACAACGTGCCCAAGACCTGGCAGGTGCTCGGCGCGCAACTTCAAGCCGTCGGCGTATATCCGTCGGCCGTGTCGTCCAACCCGGCAGTCGAGTCTAATTACTTGGTCGCGAAGGATCACTTCACGGTGATTGCCGTGAACCGCACTCGGGCAGCGGCCGGCGCAAAGATCACCTGTTACCGGCCCCCGTTCGTACCGAAACGCGCATGCGATCTGCTCACGGGCAAAGAGATACCCATTTCTTGCCAAACCACGAGCTCGCCCAAATCGCTCTCCTTCAATCTCGACCTAAAGGGCCTGTCGGGAAGCGCGATTGGCATCTACCCTTAATTGTGTTGCAGCTTGACACCCCACTACGCCGCAGGATAGCGAAACGCCGCCTACGGTTTTGCCGAAATTCCGAACAGCGACAGGCCGCCTTTGGTTGTGGCGATGGCGACGTACTGGTTGCCGGCGGAGTCGGTTAGGGGTTGGATGCAACTGGAGGGGCCGGGAACGCTGCCTTTGGCGATGAGTTTGCCTTGGGCGTCGAGCAGGCGGACGCCGCCGTCGGTCGAGGCCGTGACGATCTTCGCCTGCTTCGCGCCTTTTGGCCGGACGCAGGCAAGTACGTTGGCCGGGCTGGCCAGGTAGGCGGTCCAGAGCTTGTTGCACTTCGCGTCCAGCGCAATGACCAGATGGTAGGATGTGGCGGCCACGATCTCCTTCTTGCCGTCACCGTTAAGGTCGCAAACATCCAAATCGCGCATCGTGCGCCGGGGAATCCGCTGGCCGGGCCCAAAGTTGGCCGAGTAGAGCGGCTTGCCGGTGGCCGACCACACGCAAACGCGGTTCCACGTGCCGTTGATCTCGCTTATCACCTCGCGAGTGCCGTCGCCTTCCAGGTCCTCGTGGAAGAGGTGATGGCGGTTCATGCTCGACCAGCCGGGCATGTAAGTGTGACCCGGCGGCACCGCAATGAACCCGCGCGGCCGCGCGTCGAGCACCTTGCTGTTGACGATGGCAACCGTGTTGGTGCCGTTGTACTTTCGGGCGACGAGCAAGTTCTTCGTTCCCTTTGGTCCGTCGACAATCGCGAAGGTCGAGCCGAGTCCCCAGAAGTGCGGCAATCGTTTGACCAGCTTGCCGTCGATGTCGAGAATCTCCAGCGTGCAGGCGCTGCCGACGACAACCTGATTCTTGCCGTCGATGAAAGCTCCAGTGTACAGGCCGTGGATACCCTCGTGGCCCGGTGCCGTCTTGAACCAGTAGGTTTTGGCCGCCTTGAAGACGGCCGGGTCCATCACGGAGACGAAGACCCAGCGCCGCCGGCCCGAGCTGGCGTCAAAGGCGATTACCTTCTCGTCCGTACAGCCGGCCAGAAGCAGCTTGGGCTCCGGCCACCAGTGGATCATGCGGATAGGCCCGTCGGTCGTCAGGGTTGATTGCTCCTTGCCCGCGAGCGACAGCAGATGGACGTTCTTGCCCTCGGCCACCGCCACGAGCGGATCGCCGCCATTGGGCGTGACGCCGTTGGGCGAAATGCTGGCGATATCCACCACGGGCGAGTCGTACTTCTTGGCGAAACGCGGCTCGAGCTTCGCAATGGCAGGTTCCGTTTCAGCAGCCTTTGCCGCGACGGCCTTCGTCCGTCCGGCCGTGCCCTGTTCAAGGCGAGTCTTCAAGCCGACTTGCAGTCGGGCGATTGTTTCGGCCGGCGGCCGAGCGTTTTGGATGACGTGCCGGCCGGCGGCCAGTTCCAGCCCGGAGGCCACGGCCGGCTTGCCGGCAAGTGTCGGCTTCGCCCCGTCGGCCAGTACCAGCTTGAGCGAGGTGGCTTGAGCCGCGTCGACATGCAACGCGCCCGATTTCAGGTCCCAATCGAGATTGATCGGTTGGCTGGCTTCGAGCAACGATTCGAGCCGGTCGGCCGAAAGCGCGAAGAGGTGATCGGCCTCTTGCACGATCAACTCCGCGCGATTCGGCCCGACCAGATTCGTGGCCACCGTTGCCGGCTCGGGCAGGGCGAGCGCGGCCGAGTCGGGCCCCGTACGGTAGCAGTACATGAGGGGCTTCGCCTCGCCCGGCTTCATGCCCAGTAGCGAGTAGAACGTCTTTCGCTGGCCTTTCTTGACCGGGCCGTGCCAGTGCATCGTCCAGCGACTGCCGCGGCCGGTCGTTTTGATTGGCTCGCAGAAGCTCAACTGCCCGCCCTTCTCCCAGCCGCGTCCGCCTTCCTGCTTCCTGGCGACAAACATCAATTGGCCGTCGGCGACCCGATGGGCGCCGCCCTCGGTTTGCCATTCGAAGCGGATTCCAGTGTTGGGGCCGTCGGCGCGGAAGGTGAGTTCGTCGATAACCAGCGCGTGGCGACCCACTTGATCGAGCACGGTACGTCGCCAATTGGCAAGCGGCGCGTCGGGCACCTCGCCCACGGCAAAGGCGCTCGAGCCGACAACTCCGCCGCGGCGAAGCGCGGCGTTCATGGCGACCTTCGGTTCCATCAGACCGTCAACGCGGCCGATCATCTGGTTCAAGTAGCCCTTCAGAAGCGTATAGCCGGCCAGGCGGAATTCCAGCAGGGCGAAGGTGTGATACGGGTTGCGCGAAGCGCCGTTGAAGCCGTCGACGAACAGAAAGTCGCCGCCGGGGCCCGACTCGCTACGGAAGCTGGCCACGTTAAACGAATCCTCCAGCGGCAGCCCGTTGCGGCGAGCTTTCCATTTGGGTTCCGCCAGCCGGTCGATTGTCCAGCGGCCGACGAGGTCCTCCGGCAGGGCCGGCTTGATGTCGGCTTCCGGCCAGAACGATTGGCCCAGCCGGAAGACGTCGGTATCAACTCGCGTCCGCAGCCGGTAAGTGATCCAGCGCCCGTCGCGCGTCAAGTAGGCGGCCTTGTTGAGCATTCCCATCGAAGCGCTGTTAAGTGCCCAGTCGGGCGTAAGGCCCGATACGAGCACGTCCTGGCCGCGGAGCAGCGTTGCCAGCACGCCGTTCTCCATGGGCACGCGGTCGCCGGTCAGAACCAGATAGCTCAAGACAGGCGCGATTGCCGTGCTGTACCAGTAGAGGTTATCGTTCTCGCCCGACACCCAGGCGTAGTCATGTAGCGAAGCGAAATGGAATGCGGCCGACTGGACGGCGTCCTGCCAAGTTTTGTGCGGATAATGGGCCTGGAAGTAGCGGGCTAGGCAGTAAAGCGAGATGGCGTCCCACTGCCCGTGCCGCGACCCGACCGCCCCCGCTGGTTGCTTCAGCCGCGCGCTGCGTGCCCAATGGTTGATCTGCTCGGCAAACGCCCGGGTAACGCGGAGCCGGTCGGTGTCGCTGAAGACGGGGCTTTCTTCGATCAGGTCCCAATAGAGGATCATCATGTGGGCGTTGTAGTGGTAGGGGCCGCCCAGCGGATGGTTCTTGTCCTCGATCCGCTCGCCGTCGATCTCGGCGATATCGGCCAATGCCTGTTTGTCGGGAAACGCCAGCCGCAAGAACTCCTTGGCGTGCTTGGGGTCGCCCGTCATGTAGTAAAGCGCCATCCGCTTGCTGATGCTGTTCCAGCCGAAATAGCCGATCGACTTGTAGCCGGCCGACGCCTCCCAGGTTTTGGCCTCGCGAATGTCGTCGGGTACTTCGAGGCCGTCGCCGAGGCGAATCTCCGCCAGCCGGCCCAGGCGGATAGAGCCGTCTTTCGCGGCCGCCTTCAGTCGGGCGATCAGCAGGTCGACCGCCTTTTCCACCCCGGCCGAGTCGCTTCCGCCGGCCAACACGGCGTTAAAACCGTTGCCGAACGGATCGTGCAACGTGCGAACCACGTGGCCGCCCTTGCCCGGATACTTCAGGTCGAGAAGCGTGCTGTAGCGGTCGTACAGTTTGCCGATAAACGGATTGGTCGAGCGATTACCCAGCGCGATAATGTTTCCCTGGAACGGCACGGCCGCGGCCGGATTGTCTTCGTTCACGATTGGCAGTGTCGCCCCGGTTGCTTCCTTAACAGCCTGGGCGATTCCTTGCGCGAGTTTGTCGTAGCAGCCAGATTTGGGCGACACAATTACCGCAACCGGTTTGCCTGTCTTTACAACATCCGTTTCGATGTGCAGCGTCTTGAGCGTCTCGATCTTCGGCGCCAGCGAGTCGGCCGCCGCTTGTTGGCAGCAGATGGCCGCCAGAACAACCATCGCCGTCACTTGCCCGACAAGAATGGGTATCCGCGACATGTCAACTCCTCCGTGGTGAGTTAGTTTTGAGGTGTGTTTGCCGTGAGGCGCGTGCAAACAGCATCTTAACACAGCCCGACCAGCACGCCCAGTGTCAGTCTTCTCAGGCTTATCCTCCCGTATTACATTGTGTTGACAACTTGAAGGTGCTCTTTTCAGAACAGCACCCATTCGGGAGCGGACAGAAGGCCGATGTCGGGACGGGGTTCCGGCGGCGGCACCCAGAATTTCTTGTTCCAAGCCGCGGTGGGGTTCTTCCAGTCGCCGAACATGGGTGCCACCGAGGTCCAAATACTGATTTTCAATTCGGCTTTCTTTCCCTTGATGCCGGCGGGGCCCAGGGCGAACAGCTCGACCAACCCGCCATTCCCGCGTCGGCCGGCGGCATGTTGCGCCACGGCCAGCGTCAGCCATTCGATATTCGCGGGATTGTAGCGTGTTCCGATCTCATCCATGCCCGGCAGCATCAAGCCCTTCAGGGCATGCAAGGGTTTGCCGGTAGCTGTCCATTTTCGTGGTCAAATCTGCCCAGATTAACATGTCAAGGGCAAGTTCCGCGTGAGTCTGGGGCAATGAAGTAACACCGGAAAGAAAAAACGCCTTGACTTGGTCACTTTCGGCCGATTTCAGACGAAAATGGACAGTTATGTTAAATGGGGTGGCGTCGTTGGCGCGTGTCAACGTCCTGAAACGTTTCAACCGGTGGAACGTCAGGTAATTCGCATCATAGCAGTGTGGGGCACCTTCCCAGGCAAGGCGGCAGACAAAGACGAGGGCGTCTCCTTCGTTTTTCCGGTTATTGAAGATCCATCTCGTACCACACGGTCTCGTACGCCGGCCCGATGGTGATTTTGGAACCGCCGTGTTCCGCCTTCTCCACCGGAACGCTATTTTTGCGGTTCCCATTCGGATCGAGCGCGAAACACTTGGTTTTCGCAGGGTCGGCCGGCAGAGTGATCGTGGCCGGAATGCCCTCGGCCAGAACCGTTCCCGTTCCCCACTTGTCATGCAGCGTGATCTCCCGTGCATTGACTTGGTCGATGACCATGTCCTGGTTCTCCATGAGCCCGGTTGCCGCCAGGAGAATATTGGCCGGCCGGCCGGATTCGCCGAAGCCGGTAGCGCGGCGAGAGACGAGCGAGACGGTCGCCCAATCGAGAGGCGTCTTGCCGATCTCCAGCGTGACTTCGCCGAGCTTGATCGTTCGCCCGCGTGGGAAGCCGGTGAAGACTTTGGTGTTCGCCATGCCGAGGGCCAGGATCCACTTCCTGCCGTCAAGCGAAACCGGCCGATCAAACTCGCCTTCGGACATCTGCTCATCGTGCAACGGGGTGGCAACCCACTTCCACGAGTCCCGCAAGGCTGCCGTCGAGGCGTATTTCTTGCGCAGCCACGTGTTCCACTGCCGGCGGAACTCGGCGGCGTAAGGATCTGGCAGCCGGTCAATCGCACCCCTATGGTACTGATTGAACAGTACGTTTTCATTATTGATCTCGATCACGGCGACGCACGGGTCGTCCGTGTAGGCCAGGCCGGTGTAGGGGTTGACGTGTGTCAGTAACTTAGGGGCGTATTTCTTTTGCAGTTCGATCATCCGTGGCTCGAAGTTGTCGAGGCCCTTGTCGAAACCGGGACGCCTGGCCTTTCCGGTGAACCCGTCGCGCTCGTCCCACCAACGAGCGACGTGCAGGTTCACGTCCACGTAGATACCGCGTCTCTTGAGTGCCGCGATCAGATAGTCCTGCCGTTCCACCTGCCGCGGATCGAGGTTGCGTTGCGTAGTGGGATCGTCGGCGATGATGCCCTGTGCCTTGTCGATCATGAAGTTCCCGTAGGCCTCGTCGAAGTAATGCAGCCGCAGGCAGTTGATGCCGAAGCGGGCCAGCCGCGCCGCCAGCTTGTCCGCCTGTTGGTGGGTCGGGACATTCGCCGGGCCGGTTAGGTTGGTCGCGTGTAGCCGGACCGGTCCGGCGTCATTAACGAACCGCCCGTTCTCCACCCGAATGAAGCCATGCTTCCCGGCCGGCACGTCAAGCAGATGGGCCATGCTCGAGGCATTGTGCGGCCCCTCGTAAGAGATCGTGCTTCAACCCCAGGACCGAGAACGGAATGGCCCATTTGTTGTGGCTCTCAGCTCCGCGAGCATTTGGTTTACAGACCTTGATGGTCTTTGCCGTAGACCTCGAACTCAACGATTCCATTGTCCACAAGCGGGAAGCGCTCCCGGAAATCAACCAGTTTTACCCACGCACACTTCTGTTTCGCAAAGGTGAACTCCTGCGGCTGAGACGTATTTCGCAACGTAATGGGCACCTTCTGGCCGTTGGAGAATTCCAGCGTCGCACCGGTCCACGTCTTGGCCTGGCCGTCGCGCTGATGCAGCACCACGATGACTCGTTCCGTTTCCACCTCACGTCCGAACTCCACCATCAACCACAAATCGGTACGTCGCGCCGGTCGCCAGTATCTGCCGGATGTGCGTTGTCCGTCGATCACGTTATTGGGCGAAAACTCCGGCCGATAGCGATAATGCGAATGTGACGTCGCCCGTGGATAAGAACGGAGATGATACGTGTAGGCGTCCTCATTCACGGCCAGGTTCCGCAGTTCATTGCCGGCCACGTTGGAACCGCCACGGGCATTCTTTCCTTCGGCAAGTCCATGGATCGGAACCGTCGCGGGGCGATTGTCGTAATCGTCGACATACTGCTTCTGCACGCGGCGCCCACCGAAGGTATATTGCCCGAAGGCCTCCGCGGGAAAGTCCACGCCGCGATCCAGATGCTGAAGATACTTGTCGATATGCTCCAGTTCCAGTTCGGCATACTTCAGGCGCTTCGTTTCAAAGTACAGGTACATCTGCCGCATCTTGTCGCGATAGACGTACCAGGGCGTCAAACCAGAGTGCGTGGCATGGTTGAGCTTGTCCCAGTAGTTCAGCTCCATCCACGAACCGGCAAAGGGCACGTTCAAGTCGATCCAGCAGGCGACTCTTTCCTTTTCCGCCCGCGTCAGTTGCACGCCGTGGTGCAACGGTTCCAGATAGTCCATTATTGGGCTGGACGCCGAGCCGTAGGCATACGGCGGAAGCATGGCACACGCGCTGGAGACGTGCAGCCAGTTGATAATTCCGTTGCCCGCGTACTCATCCGCGCAGTATCCGAGCGAGTCGGGATTCGGCACGTTCTCCCATCTACCGCCAAAGTAAGCGAGATACGTTCGGTCGTCTCGTGCCATGGCTTTGCCGCCCGTTCCCGCCAAGGGGATTTTGGCGTTGTAACCAAAGTCGGTCAGATTGATGTACGATTCGCTGAAAGCCCGACCGGGATGCCCTTTCGTGCTTTCCCCATAAATCCGCCGGGTCAACCGCCATTTCGCTCGACCGTAGATTTCCGGATTCGTGATCGGACGGTAGTCGCCTAACAGGCTGAGCGGGACGTCTTTCTTCTGGGGATTCTTGTCGCCCGCGTGGCACTGGATACAGTGCGCATCCCAAATCGGCTGGATCTCTCGCGTATAGCTGAAGCCGCGTGGCACATCCATCGCCTGGGGAGCGTTCGTGCCGAGGTATTGCATCGCCCGTTTCTCCGAATCGGTCAGGAAACGATCCATTTCCTGAACCGGTTCGTCGCCCGCGGCGAAAAAGGGCCTGATCTTCCGCGGCCGCTTCTTCGATGCGATGGTAACCGGGTGGCGGTCTGTGTACGTACTATGCTTGTCCTCATGGCAGCCGACGCACGAAACCGATTCTCCTGGCATGACCATCGTCCAGCTTCGCATGTTCTGTACCATGCGGCCTTTTTCGTCCAACATTTGAAAATACACGGGCAGCCGCGAAGGACACTCAAAGCTGCAACTTCCGTCTTCCTCCACTTCCACCGTCCCGAGCACGTGTTTCACGTCGTAGCTGCCGTTGTTAATTGCACACGGCGAAGTCTGATGTCCTCCCCACGGATGCAACCCCAACGCCAGCGTGCCTTTGGCGCGATAATCCAGCCCGACAACGCGGATTTTCTTCACCGTGCCCGGCTTTACGCCTTTTAGGCCGGGGCCGTAGTAGACATTTTGAATGTAGAAACGGCCGGTCGTTCGATGCTCGTTTACGGTTGAACTCTTCTGGAATGGTGGCTGGGACCGTGTAGTCGGCACCTGCTGCCCCGACGAGATTACCGGATCGTAGATCAACAGCTCACGCTGGCCGTTGCGATGCATCCAATAAATGCCGAAGGCGGGGCTTCCCGTTTTGCCGTTTTTGATGCCTTTCAACCCGCGAATGGGTCCACCCTCGGGCGAATAGCCGACCACGTAATTGTCTTCATCCAACGGATAGGGATACTGAAACTGTTCCCCTTCCGTGTCGTGGACGATGTTGCCTCCGGTTCCCATGTTTTCCCGATACGGGTAAGCGCGTTCCGGCGCAAGAAGCCTAACGCCGACGCCGGCCTGGGTTCCGAAGTTCCGGTCGATCATGATCAGTTTGCCACGCTGGTCGATGTGGTGGGCGCCGGAAATCGCAATCACTTTCGTCGAGTGGGGAACGCCGCGAGCATGAAGCAGCGCTGCCGGAAACTGCGAGTTGTTCCCGTAGAACTCCGTCTGATTTGTACCGTCCGGATTCATCACGAACAGGCTGTGCAGGTAGCCGGCTGTCCTGTCGGAGTACTCCCAGCGGGTATAGATGATGCGTCCCTCGTCCATCATGTGCGGAAACACCGTGTGGCCGTGGTCGGAAGCCAAACGACGTATGTAGCGTCCTTCCGCGTCGCACGTGTACAGATTGCACACGCTCGACCACCAGCAGGGAGCCGAGAAGACGCAGCGGGTGGACGTGAACACCAACTCGCCGTTGGGCAGCCATTCCGGCTCCATGTCGGCCGTTCCGGCTCCGAACGTGATCTGCCGGACGCCGCGGTCCTTCGGATTCATGACGTAGAGGTGGAAATCGTCGTCCCCGTCATGGCTGGTTCGCCGCATCGAGAACGCCAGCCGGCGGCCGTCGTACGAGACCGAGGGATCCCGGACGACTCCTTCGGGACAGTCGAGAAGCACTTCGGTCGAAACCGTTCCGTCGCCGTTGATCGTCATCCGGCAGAGCTGCGAGTTCATCCGATAATCGCG
>CAZDHN010000107.1:0-12625 GCA_964505115.1 uncultured Planctomycetaceae bacterium | reverse complement strand
GCGCGGGTGCCACTGCTGGCTTGCCCAGCAGTGTTCTAGTCAAACTTCTGCTTCACACTGCTGGACAAGCCAGCAGTGGCACCCAAATCGCCACGAATCGCTAACGTCGTTGGGAAACGCTCTCCAGATCGTTGAAGAAGTCGGGGTATGTCTTGGCGGTGCAGCCGGGGTCGAGGATGACCACGCCAGGCAGAGCAAGTCCGACCACGGCCAGGCTCATGGCCATGCGGTGATCGTCGTAGGTTTCTATCCGCGCGCCGTGCAACGAGCCGGGCGTTATCCGCAGGCCGTCGTCCCACTCGTCAACCGTGGCGCCCAGTTTGCGCAACTCGGTTGCCAGCGCGGCGATCCGGTCCGTCTCCTTATGCCGGATGTGGCCCACGTGCGTGACGCTGGTCGGTCCGTCGGCGAACAGGGCGACGGCCGCCAGCGTCTGAACGGTATCGCTGATGGCGTTCATGTCGAGTTCGACCCCGTGCAGCTTACCGCCTTGGACCGTGATCGAGTCGGCCCGATAGTCAACCTGGCAGCCCATCCGCTGGAGGCACTCGCAGAAGGCGACGTCGCCTTGCAGGCTGTCGCGAGAAAGCCCCTCGACCGTCACCCGACCGCCGGTTACCGCGGCGGCGGCGAAGAAATAGCTGGCCGCCGAGGCATCGGGCTCGATCTCGTACTTCCGCCCACTGTATTGTAGCGGTGCGTTGACGGCGAACCGTTCGGCCGCCTCCGCCTCGACCGCCACGCCGAACGCGCGCATTACGGCCAGCGTCATTTCGATGTACGGTTTGGAGACCAGTTCGCCGCGGACAACCAGTTCAACCGGCCGAGCGGCGCAGGGCGCGGCCATCAACAGGGCGCTGAGGAACTGGCTGGAGATATCGCCGGCGACCGTTGCCCGACCGCCGGGCAATCCGGCCGCCCGAACCACAACCGGCGGACAGCCGCTACCCGACTCGCCACGAACATCCGCCCCAAGCTGGTTGAGCGCGTCGAGCAGGTCGTCGATCGGTCGCTGGCGCATTCGCTCTTTGCCGTCGAGCCGGAAAGTTCCCTGCCCGAGGGTTGCCATGGCGGTAAGGAATCGCACGGTGGTGCCGCTATTGGAAACGTAGAGATCTGCTTCGACGGCAGGCGGTCGTCCCTGGCAGCCGGCAACACGAACCGTTTGGGCGCGACGGTCGTGTTGGAGATCGATCCCCAGTCGGCCGAGGCACTCGATCATCACGCGCGTGTCTTCACTGTCGAGCACGCCCGTAAGTACCGATTCACCCTTGGCCAGCGCCGCGCAAACCAGGGCCCGATTGGTAATGCTCTTCGAGCCGGGTGGCCGGATGGCGGCGTCCAAGGGGCCGGCGACGGGTTGGATTTCAATGCTTTGGGTCACGATGGTTCTTTCCGCGTGCTTCACTTCGCCGAAGTGTCGCTTTTCGTTGTATTGGCGATTTTCCACAAGTGGGCGTCGGTGCGGAAGAAGACGGCCCCGTCGCTTACGGCGGGCGAGGCCAGCACGCCCGGCTCGATCTGACCGGTGCCGACCAGGCGACCCTTCTCGCCCAACTCGACAATCTGAACCAGCCCCTCGTGGTTGACCGCGTAGATGTGCCCGTCGGCCAAGGCGGGCGTACCCCAGATGGGACCCTTCAACCGCAACTGCCAAAGCACTTCACCGTTGGCCAGATCGGCGCAGACCAGAATACTTCGGCCCTTGATGACGTACGCGCGGCCTTCATGAATTGCCGCGCTGCCGCTGCCCGAGCGGAGCTTGAGTTGGTGCCAAAGTAGCTTGGCGGCCTTTTCGGTCGGGTCGAAGCGCAAGGCGTTCAGCCCGTGGGCGGGCAGGTATACGTCGCCATCGTGCGTAACGGCGGAGGCCGTGGTGTGGCAATCGATCTCGAAGTCCCAAAGCGGCTTGCCGGTCGACGGCTGCAAAGTCAGCAACTTGGTGCGGCCCTGCAATAGCACGACATCGTCGGCCCGAGTCTTGCCCCGCAGCACGGTTGGCGAGGCCCAAATCGCGTCGTGGTCGCGTGGCACGCGCCATCTGGTCTGGCCGCTTGAGACATCCAACCCGGCCACGAACGATTCGCCCTGGTTCTCCATCTGCACGATGACCGTATCGCCCAGCACGAGCGGCGACGAGGCCATTCCGTTGTCGTTCCGCGCGGTGGGATAATCGTAGGCCAGGCCGCGGAACCAGAGCAGGTTCCCGTCCAGATCGAAGCAGGCCAGATCGTTCGACGAGTAGAAGGCGAATATCCGCTTGCCGTCGCTTGCCGGCGTGGGCGCGGCCACGGCCCCGAACGGATTGCAGACCGTGTGGCCGGTGGCCCAAAGCCGCCGTTGCCAGAGCAGCTTGCCCGACGCAACGTCGAACACCAGGACGTGCAAGCGGTCCTGCTTGGACCCGCTGGAGCAAGTGACGACGACCCGGCCGGCGACCACGATCGGTCCGGCCGGACCCCGACCCGGCAGCGGCGCCTTCCAAGCCACGTTCTGGCCGCTGGCCGCGTCGAACTGCTTGGGCAGATTCTTCGCGTCGCTGGTCGGGTTGTTATCCGAACCGCGAAACTGGAGCCAATCGCTGCCGCAAAGCAAGCACAACGCGGCAAGCGCCAAAGTCGAGTAAAGAACCTTCGTTTTCATGCGATGAAGCCTCCAAACGGCATTTCTATCAACTATCAACTATCAACTATCAACTACTTACTGGAAAGCACGGCCGTGCCCAACCGGTCGCAGATGCGAAGTTGGAACTGCCAGACTTTCGCCCAGCTCTGGGTTTGCGCGTTCTGGCAGACCTTCAGCAGAATCACGTTGCGACCCTTTTCCAGCGTGCCCCGGCTGACGTACTGGTCCAAGCTGCTGCCGCCGTGATAAACGTTGTGCCGGTCGATCAGCTTGCCGTTCAGCCAGAGCTTGACGGCACTATACGTGGCCAGCCGAAACTCGACCTCTCGCGAGTCGGGCGAGACAAACTCGGTGGTCGCGTAGGCCAGCACCTCCTTCACCTCGCACAACGCCTTGTTCAAGTCGACCAGGCCGAACTTATGAGTAGTGCTGAAGTCGATCCACTTGACCGGCCCCTGCTTGCCCGGACAGTTCTTGCCCTCGTAAGAGGCCGCAAGATCGAGCTTCTGCTCGGGCGGGTAGACCGTGTCGTAACCCTTCTCGTCGCTGTTGTCGAACGGGCCGACCACCTTCCAGTGGAGCAGGAAACCAAAATGACGCGGCAGATCGACCGCTTGACCCAGCTTCTCCAGCCGGGTGGACAACAGCTTGATCTGGTCGATGTCGCGAGCCGCGGAGAAGGCCTGGCGATAGATCGGTATCGCACGGTCGGGCTGCTTGGCCTCGATGAGCTTGGCGGCCTGGTCGATCAGTCGGGCGACGGCGTCGCGACGCATGGCCAGACTGGGGTCGCCGAGCATGTTGGAAATCAGCCGCTGTTGGGCGGACGGGTCGACCCTGAGCAGCAGTTCGTAGGCCAATCGTCTGGCACGCGGCGCCTGCCGGGTATCCAGCAGGAATTTTTGCAACTCGGTTGCCGGCAGTTTGCCGTCGGAGTTCAATTGGCGATCGGCGATTGTCTCCACGGCCGAGCATATCCAGTTAGCGCCCAGCGGTCCCGCTTTGTCCAGACCGGCAAGTATCAGGGGCAACTGCCGGGCGTCGGCGGTGGCCAATTGATTCCAGGCTTCGATCGCCCGGGGATTGTCAACGCCCTTGGGGCGCACCGACTGTAACGTCGCCAGCAACGGCTCCACCTCGACCGCCACGGCCGGCACGGCGATCGCTAGTCCCAATAGCCCGGCCAAACAAATCCGAATTCTCATCGTCTCGATTCCCGGTTGCTGAAGGTGTCGTTTCAACGCAAAAGGCATTATATCTGATCGATCTCCCCTTGGGAAACCGGTCCCGGCCGCTTTGCGGCACCCCTTGCCGGAACGTGGCGATTGGCTCTAATGTCGCAAGAGGCGTACTACTGGAAATCCGCACAGCCTGGAATGGGCCGAACCCGTTATCGGGCGAGGGGTTTGGGGGCGAGGGATTGGGGATTAGGGATTAGAACTGGCGGAAAAGTGTCCGTTTGCTCCCAATCCCCAATCCCTAATCCCCCGTCCCTTTCGCCAATCGCGAGGTCTTGCATTTGCACTTTGAGTCACTAACAACGTGCAGAATTTAGGGGTATACCACCATCATGTACCGTGAAAACACGCTCGATTACGATTTTGTGGCCCCGCGGCGGATCATCTTTGGCTGGGGGCGTCGCCGCGAGGTCGGCACGCTGGGGCGGACGCTCGGCAGCCGAGCGTTTCTGATTTGCGGTTCCCGAACGTTGATGGACGCCGGCGTGGCCGACGAAATCTCCGAGCGGCTGCGAGCCGAAGGCGTTGAGCCGGTGGCCGTCGAGGTCATCTCGCACGAGCCGGAAGTGGACGACGTTGACCGCGTGGCGGCCCAGTTTCGGGAGCGAAAGGTTGCGGCCGACGACTTCATCCTGGCCGTGGGTGGCGGGGCGGCAATTGATCTGGCCAAAGCCGTTTCGGCCATGGCCACCAACGACGAAAGTCCCACGATCAAGGATTATTTAGAGAACGTGGGACGCGATTTGCGAATCGTGAACGATCCGCTTCCCGTGCTGGCCATGCCGACCACGGCCGGCAGCGGTACCGAGGCGACCAAGAACGCGGTCATCTCCTCTTACGCCCCGCCCTTTAAGAAGAGCCTGCGTGACGAGCGGATCGTGCCGCGGATCGCGCTTTTGGATCCGGAACTGACCGTCAGCGCTCCGCCCGGCCTCACCGCCACCAGCGGCATGGACGCCATAACGCAACTGCTGGAAAGCTACGTCAGCCGCAAGGCGCAGCCGATCACGCGGACGCTGGCGATCGGCGGCCTGAAGTTGGCCCTTCCTTCGATTGCCGAGGCGGTCGCCAACGGTTCCGCCCAAATGCCGAGGGAGCGGATGGCACACGCGGCTTTGCTGTCGGGCATGTGCCTGGCCAACTCGGGGTTGGGGATGGCGCACGGCGTGGCTCCGGCGTTGGGTGTTCATTGCCGGGTTCCGCACGGCGCGGCCTGTGCCTTGATGTTGCCGGTCGCCATGCGTGCCAATCGGGAGGTTTGCCTGGCCGACTTCGCCGAGTTGGCCCAACTGGTGCTTGGCCAATCGCCCGACACGGCGCCGGACGAAGCGGCCGACGCGCTGATCGACCGGATCGACGAACTCTGCGACGAAGTAGGCACGCCCCGCCGGCTCTCCGAACTGGGCGTGACCGCCGAGCGGATACCGGCCATCGTCGCCAGTTCGCGCGGCAGCAGCATGAGCGGCAACCCCCGCGAGATATCCGACGAGGAGTTGACCGAACTGCTGGAAGGCGTGCTTTAGGGGTGCCACTGCTGGCTTGTCCAGCAGTGCGAGGCACAATCGCCGCAAAGACACTGCTGGACAAGCCAGCAGTGGCACCCAAATCGCCATCCACTCGCCGAAGTCTCACGCGCTCAGCAGAAATCGCGTGACTGCGGGCCGAGTTCGGCTAGCCGGACGGAAAGGTCTTCCAGCCGGGTGCAGAGGACGTGGATTACGCTGCCTTGACGTTGCAGCCGGCCGTGGGCCAACAGCAGCGTGGCATCGTGGGCGGCGCGGCGGTATCGCTTCCAGACGGCCGGCCGGACGATCAGATTGGCCGTGCCCGTCTCGTCCTCCAACGTAACGAACGTGATCCCCTTCGCCGTGCTCGGACGCTGCCGAACCAGCACGATGCCGGCCACGCCGACCGGCTTTCCGTTGGGCCAGGTTTGAAGTTGCCCGGCGGTGGCAATCTTCAGTGTATCGAACCCGGCACGTAGAAATTCCAGCGGATGGGCCGCCAGCGAGAGGCCCAGCCCGCGGTAGTCGGCCAATACCTGCTCGGCTTGGGACATCCGGGGCAGGCCGGCGGCCGGCGCGTCGCGAGTGTCCTGCCCATCCAGCAGCGGCAACTCCTTTTGATCGCGTGCCAGTGCGTGCCAAAGTGCCTGGCGTCGATCCTCCCAGAGCGAGCCGAACGCGCCCGCCTTTGCCAGTCGAGCTTGTACCGCCCGACCGAGCCGCGTGCGTCGGGTGAAATCGTCCATCGAATCAAACACCCGGCCACCGCGAGCCTCTTCTATTCGCTCCACATCCACCGCTGCCAGGCCCTGTAACATCCGGAAGCCGAGCCGCAATGCCAGGTCACCCTGCCCCTTCCGACTTCCGACCTCCGACTTCCGACCTTCTTCAAGAGTGCAATCCCAGCGGCTGTGGTTGACGTCGACCGGCCGGACCTCGATGCCGTGGTCTCGGGCGTTACGTACCAGTTGGGCCGGGGCGTAAAAACCCATCGGCTGGCTGTTTAGAATCGCGGCGGTAAAAGCGGCCGGATAGTGATGCTTCAGCCAGGCCGATACGTAAACCAACAGGGCGAAACTGGCGGCATGCGACTCGGGAAAGCCGTAGTCGCCAAAGCCGCGAATCTGCCGGAAGACGGCCTCGGCGTATTCGGCCGACAGCCCTCGGTCGAGCATCCCCTCGATCAATTTCTTATGGAAACTGTCGATCAGGCCCGGCCGTCGCCAGGCGCCCATCGCGCGGCGGAGCTGGTCGGCCTCACCCGGCGTGAACCCGGCGGCCACCACCGCCAATCGCATGGCCTGTTCCTGGAAGAGCGGGACGCCCAGCGTTTTTTTCAGCACCCCGCGGATCGCCTCGCTGGGGTACGCGACCGGCTCCTCGCCGTTGCGGCGGCGGAGATACGGATGGACCATGTTCCCCTGGATGGGACCTGGCCGGACGATGGCCACCTCGATTACCAAGTCGTAGAAGCAGCGCGGCTTGAGCCGCGGCAGCATGCTCATCTGCGCCCGGCTCTCGATTTGGAACACGCCCATCGTGTCGGCGCGGCCGATCATCTCGTACACGCCCGGGTCGCCTTGGGGGATATTTGCCAGGCTAAGCTCCCGGCCGTAATGCCTCCGCACGCCGTCGAAACATTTGCGGATGGCCGTGAGCATGCCGAGCGAAAGGCAATCGATTTTAAGAATCCCCAGTTCGTCCAGGTCGTCCTTGTTCCATTGGATGACGGTCCGGTCGGCCATGGCGGCATTTTCTATCGGGACCAACTCCGAGAGCGGGCCGCGCGTGACGACCATTCCGCCCGTGTGCTGGGAAAGATGACGGGGAAAGCCGACCAACTGGTCGACCAGTTCGATCATCCGCCGGCCGAGCGGCTTTTCGGGATCGACTCCCACCTCGCGCAAACGCTCGCCCAGGTCGGGCTCGTGGTGATAATGTTCGATACTCTTGGCCAGCGAGTCGATTCTGTCCAACGAGAGCCCCAAGGCACGGCCCACGTCGCGGACGGCCGAGCGTGGCCGGTAGGTAATCACCTCGGCCGTCATGCCGGCCCGATCGCGACCGTATTTGTCGTACAGATATTGCAGCACCTCCTCGCGTCGCTCGTGCTCGAAATCGACGTCGATGTCGGGCGCTTCGTCGCGCTGGCGGCTGACAAACCGCTCGAACAGCAGGTCGGCCCGATCCGGATCGACCGCCGTTATGCCTAGGCAGTAGCAGACGGCCGAGTTGGCCGCCGACCCGCGTCCCTGGCAGAGTATTCCCCGCCGCCGGGCGAAGCGGACCAGGTCCCAGACCGTGAGGAAGTACGCTTCGTAGTGAAGCTCCTCGATCAATTGCAACTCGTGCCGCAAGAGTTTTTTCACTTTTTCCGGCACGCCGCCCGGGTATCGGCCGGCGGCGCCCGCCCGGGTCAATTCGGAAAGATACTCGGCCGGCGTCTTGCCCGGCGGCGCCAACTCTTCAGGATATTCGTACCGCAACTCGTCCAGCGAGAAGTGGCACCGCTCGGCGATTTCGAGCGTGTTTTGCAAAGCCTCGGGCAGATCGGCGAACAGGGCGGCCATCTGCCGGGGCGATCTCAAGTGTCGCTGGGCGTTGGGGAAAAGATGCCCGGTTGCGGCCGGAACGGTCGAACCGTTGGCAATCGCGCGGAGCACGTCGTGCAACGCCTGACGCTCGGCCACGTGGTAATGAACGTTGCCCGCCGCCGCCAGCGGCAAGTTCGTTCGTCGGGCAAGACGCCCCAGCGCGTCGAGTTGGCCCCGGTCGTCCGGCCCACGATGTAGTTCGGCCAGCAGATAACAACGGTCGTCGAACGCTTGGCGGTATTTGTCGAGTGCTTCCTCTTCCAAAGGGAGGGCCGGGATTATCGCGGCGATCAGGCCGTTGGCGTGCCGGGCCACGTCGTCGAAGCTCAGCCGGCAGTGGCCCTTTTCCGCGCGGCGGCGGCCCAGCGTGATCAGTCGGGCGAGCCGTCCGTAGGAGGCCCGATCGGTTGCCAGAAGCACCAGCGGTGAGGCGTCGTCGGGCGTAATCTCCGCGCCCACCAACAGCTTGAACCCCAGGTCCTTGGCCACCCCGTGCGCCCGGACCACGCCGGCCAGGCTATTCCGATCGGTGACGGCCAGCGCCGCATATCCCAACTCGGCCGCCCGAGCGACCAGTTCATCCGGATGCGAAGCGCCCCGGAGAAACGAGAAGTTCGATTTGGCGTGTAGTTCGGCGTATTGGCTAGTTGGGGACTGGTCCATTTTTCGGCTGGTAAACGCCTTCTTGTTTGAACCGTTGGCCGAAAACATGGACCTGTCCCCTTTGGTGGCCTCTGATCGCATTGGCTTGGCAGTTGCCGCGACCGACTGTCGCGTTGTACGTGTGACAAGTAGCGGACCTAACTCGCTTGGCGTCCCTCGCTTACGCTTCGGGTTACAATAAAGTGATGAATAATCCGGGTTAATCAAACACTCCATGCACAAACCATCCTCCGTCGGCGAGTTGGCGGAAGAGCCAGAAGCGGCGGCCGGTGGTGGTCTCGACACGGTAATAATCGCGCCGCACGCCGTGGTTCCGCCACCAGCCGGTTTCGATGCGCTCCGGGCCCCAGTGCCGGGCGACCCGGTGGCAACGGCCGTCGAGATCGAACCCGAGCGGTGGGCCGTCGGGCGATATCGACGTTGCCGCCAGCCGGATCGGCCGGCTGAAAAGTATTAGCGGACGCGGTGACGCCGGCCGTTCCTTGCGACGTCGACCCGTTCGATGCAGGCGGCCCGTTCGATGCAGGCGGCTCGTGCCGCAGTCGCCTATCAGCGGGCTGTAGCGGTAGGCCAACTCCGGCTGGGCATCGGACGTGAGTCGGGCGCGAACCACCGACCGGCGTCCCAGCCGGTTGCTGAGCCGGTCGACCAATCCGGCCAGTTGACGCCGGCCGGCCCGGCCCGCATCGCCGGAAAATAGCTCGCCCTGCCGATACTCCAACGGCGCGGTGGCCGTCGCCTCCACCCTAACCGCCGTGACGGGCGACGGCAGCCGGAGCCGCTCGGTTTCCAGTTGTACCAAACCGACGAGGTGCCGGGTGGAGACGGTCGGCTCGAATAGTCCGACCGAGACGGGCGCCGCGCCGCCGGCCCAATCCAGGCGGCAATCCAACCGCAGCGCGCCCCGACCCCGCTCGCGCAGCATGGCCGACACCCGATCGATCAACCGTTCGACGATAAGCTCGATCGTCTTACGCCGCGCGGTCGGATATTCCAACGAGCATTCGGCCACGAACTCGCCGGCCGGCCGACCGCCCGACACGACTTCCTCGACGCGCCCCAGCGCTTGATCCAGCCGCGTTAGCAATTGCGGTCCGAACCGGGCGGGCAACTCCTCGCGCGGCAGCGCTTCCACCTGGCCGATGCGGTAGATACCCAACTGGTGCAACAGCCCAACCGTCTCCTCCGCCAACCGCAAGCCCTCGACCGGCAACCTTTCCAAAGCCGCGGCAACTTCACCCACCGGAACGATTACCAGTTCCGACTTCCCACTTCCGACCTCCGATTTCGCCACGGCCCGGGCGGCGCCGAGTGTGTCGGCAATGGCCAGCCGGACGGTCAGGCGGCGGCGGGTGAACTCCTCGATAACCATTTGGGCCAAGGCACCTTCGCCGCCGAAAAGGTGGGCAACGCCCGAGATGTCCAGCAGCAGGCAGTCGGGCGTGGTCGCTTGGTCGACGGCGACGGTTGGGCTGAAGCGGTCGCAGCATCCGGCCAACTCGGCCAGGGCGGTCCGATCCGCCAAGCGATCGTAAGGTTCCAGATGCGGTCTGGTCCGGCCGATTAAGGCGGTGGCCTCGGCCAAGGGCATTCCCACCGATATCCCCAGGTCCTCGGCCCGAGCCGAACAGGCGGCCACTCGGGCGGTGCCGCGGACGAACTCGTGCAGCACGACGAGCCGGTTCTTATTGCCCCTTGCGTAATCAACGATCGAGGGCGAAGCGGCGACGAGCCGAGCAATCGGCCAGTTGGGTAACCAGATGCATAGTATGCGTTTCATCGTCGATTTCCACGTCCACGTTATCGCCACCCGATCTGCCCCGGCAGCGGAGCAAATGGATTCGCAGCCGTCGCCCGGCCACTGAATCGCCTAGTGCTAGCAGTTCGACCAATATCCGCGCGTCGGTCCAGGCCGGTTCGTGCCGCGCGGTTTGTGGCCGGATAATCATGCCGATCGCGCCGCTCTGCTCGGCGGCCAACTGCAAACGTCGAAAGGCCCGGCCGTCAAACTTGTCCAATCGGGCGACAACCGCGGCCACCGCCCGACATCGCAACGCCTGATCCAACGCCCAGGCACAATCCGCCCGCCCACGGGCTTGAACCACGATAAGATTTTCCAGTTCGATTCCGAGCCGCGCGGCCGCTGGCGGGTAGAACTCGCAGCGGTCGTCGAGCACTATCAGCGCGCCGCCGTCGAGACACGCCTGTCGGGCGGCCGTCATTGCCAGCGTCATCGCCCCGGCCGCCTCGCCGTCGGCCAGCCATTCGACCAATGCACCACGGCAAAACCCCCGCTTGGGCAGCAGCCCATCCAACGGCCCACACCCACTGGAAACGCTTGCCAGCCCCTCCTTGTGACCGGCCCCCTCGAACCGGTCGATCTGCCGGCGCAGCGTATCGAGCAGCGGATTGTTCATGTCGGATAGGCCTCCCGCCTATAGTGTACATCTGTATCCATGCAGTGTCAATTGGTATCGGCAATTTGGGCGGAAAGAATCCAGGAGAAGCTCGAATCGCGGAATGTTCCGGGGAAGTCATTGCCGGACGGCCCGTCGCGGTTTAGGCTGAAAGGGTGTACTACTTTCAACACGGTCGGATAAACCATGCAGAGTTACGTTACGGCAGAGACTTCCGCCTCGGCGGTGCGGACCAATCTTAGGCTGCTGCGCGAGCGGATCGGCCCGGCAACCCGGCTTTGCGCTTGCGTTAAGGCCGATTGCTACGGCCATGGGCTGGAGTTGCTCTTGCCTGTAATCTCCCAACAGGCCGACGTGCTGGCCGTGGCCGCGCCCGAGGAAGCGGTCGCCGTGCGACGCCTGGGCTGCGAACTGCCGATACTCTCCTTCTTCTCGGCCTGTGCCCATGCCGACGGCCCGGAACTGAGAGACTCGCTGGACGAACTGATCGCCCAGCGGGTGATCCAAACGATCGTCAGCCCGGCCGAGGTCGAGCCGATAGGTGCTGCGGCGCGGCGCGTCGGCCGAGAGGCCGAGGTTCACCTGAAGATCGACACGGGCATGGGCCGCTCCGGCGTTCGGGCGGACGGTGTTAGCGGGCTGGTCGAGAAGCTGCGCGGCGAGCCGGGCGTGAAACTCACCGGGATGTACACCCACTTCGCCACTTCCGACGAGGCCGACCGGAGTTTCATGCACCAGCAGCTCGACGCTTTTCGAGAGATTGTCGACGCCTGCGACCGGCCCGAGGAATTGACCTTCCACGCCGCCAACTCGGCCGCCACGATCGACATGCCCGAGGCACATTGCGACATGGTCCGGCCGGGACTGGCCGTGTACGGATACCAGCCGTCGGAGCATTTGGACACTCGGCTTCCGCTTCAGCCGGCGCTTCGGGTGACCGGCCGGCTGATGCACGTCAAGGAGATGCCGGCCGGTGCCAGTTGCGGTTACGGCCTGACGTACAGATTCGACCGCCCTGGCCGGATCGGCCGGGTGCCGATCGGTTACGGGGACGGGTATCTGCGATGCTTGTCGAACCGTGCCACGGTGCGGGTCCGGGGCCGCGACGTGCCGGTTCGCGGTCGGGTGTCGATGGACCAGATAATCATCGACCTGACCGACACGCCGGACGCGCGGCCGGGCGACGAGGTGGAGATCATTTCACCCGACCCGACCGCTCCACACAGCGTGGCGAATCTTGCCCGGCTGGCCGATACCATCCCGCACGAAGTCGCCTGCCGCATCGGCGGCCGGATGCGCCGCGTGCTGGTCGAGGAGTTTGGCGAGTAGGCTCAGTGCCAGCCGATTTGGTAGCCGGATTCGCAAGAATTCGGCACCGCTGCTGAATTCTTGCGAATCCAGCTACCCAGGTTACTGGTGGCCCAGCGCGACCAACGGTCGCGGCTTTATGGGTTTGATCCGCTACGGCTTACAAGGCTCCGTAACGGTTAAGCTCTCTTTCGGCAGCGTGGCCAGCAGGTCGGGCAGGTCGTAGGCTTTGAGGACGCCGTGGACGACGTTGACCAGTTGGTTCTCGGCCATGG
>CAZDHN010000106.1:3547-12771 GCA_964505115.1 uncultured Planctomycetaceae bacterium | reverse complement strand
GGCCTCGCTTCGCGAACCGGCAGGGATCGGTCGAGCGAAGCAGACGGTGCAGGCAGTAGGCCGTGGCAGGTCCGTAGCGTCCGGACCGCTGTAGCTCTTTCGATCGAAGAGCACAACAATCCGGCCACATGAGTCCTTGGTGCTGTCAAAAGCGAAGGCGCGCCTAAATTGGCGTGTATGGAGAAGGTACGCCCGGGCGCGACTATTTCGGACGGTGATTTCTGCCTGCAAATTATTGGCTGATAACGAGTTAGGGCGCAAAATTACCCGGCTTCACATTCAATTAACGAAAAACGACTGCTCAACAATTCGTAAGTCGTGTGACAGTAACGATCTACAACGAGAAATCTGGCCCGAATTTGGGCCTGGTTCAAATGCGGGTTAGTCCGGTCGCCTGCGACCGGGAAACGGGGCGGTTTCCGCTAATTCCCCGTCGCAGGCGACGGGGCTAACACGGACTGTCACATGTTACCCAAGAAAGCGTCGATTTGAACCAGGCCCCAGACGCCGGGTAACCACAACGATAAGGCCCTGTGTGCCAAAGGGTTAAGCCACGTAGGTTATGCTTCAGTATAACAGCCTGACAAAACCGGCGAGCTTCAGCATGACATCTTGCGCGAATTCGTTATGCTGAAGCATAACCTACTTGACTAACTGTTAGGCCGGAACAAACGCCTGCCGTGCAATCCAGAGTCCGACGATGCAAAGCAACGCGCCGAAGCCCACGTCCAATATGCGAAATCCCTTGTCCGAGAACGATAGGCGACGAACAAGTGAGCCGACGGATGAGTAGATCAAGAGGCCTGCCGCGCCGACAATCACAACCACGGCAGCGGTAAGCACCATGGACAAGTCGGAACGGTTCGCGAAGACGGCGAGTACCACGGCGGGATACTTTGGGTTGAGAATCTGAAGTACGACGCCACTGGCAAAGGCGGGGGTATCGACATCGGAGTCGCGCTTCTTGCGGCGAGCTAGCCGATAACCCAAGTAGACAACGAAACAACCGCCCAGCAATTGGATTACCCGCGTGGCGAACGTGGAGTGCGTGGCTACTTCGGTCGCGAACAGTCCCACCGCAAGTGCCACGATGGTATAGACGACGACTATGCCAAGCTGAAAGACAAGAACGCGTGCAACCCCATGGCGAGCCCCCAATGCCAACGACACGAGGTTGGCCGGCCCGGGGCTGAGCATGAGCGGAAGGACGATGACGAAAGTGCTAACCATGAATTACTTCAAGCCCGCAATATGATAGACAGCGTTCTGTCGCACGGTGATGGGACACGGTTGAGCCGAGTTGCGGCCGAAACACTGCCGGAGCCGGTGCCACCCAATCTCAGCCCGTTCCGCCAGTGGCGCCCGGCGTTTGTTAGCCTTCCTCTTTCTTCGTCCAGCACTTCCCAGCAAACGGCCCAGCAAGAGTGAGTTTCTGGCCGCAGATATGTCGCCGACCTGTCCAGTACTGATTGGTGTAGACAGGGAACTTCTTACCGCAAAAAGGGCATTCAACGAAGCCGCCTTTGTTCGGTTCGACAGTCTCCGCTGGAGCGTTGTTGGAGAAAAAGGGCTCGGGATCTTCAAAGGCACCTATACCATGGCATTTCTCGCATGCGAGATCGCCTTTCGGTGGGTCATACGCACGATAGAAACCCTTACCATTGCATTTCCGACATGGACGAGCCATGAGGGGGTTGTGATCGTTTTCGTCATTGAAGAGTTGAGGTGTGAATCGACAAATATTCTGTTTCTTCTGCAGGCCACTTGGAGTAAACGGCTCCCGGTGTGGGCTTAGGCCAGACTCATTGACCATATATACTCTTCCTTTACAAGGCTAACGTCTCGGTTAAGGTGCTTGATATTCCGTGCGTGGAGAATCAAGTCGTACAAGGCTCCTCGCGTTGAAGGCCGCTGCCCGTATCCGTGTTTCATCCGTGTTCCATCCGTGGCTCGATTTCCTTCTGCCGAGAAGTGCAACATCCTTCGCGCCACACGGGTCGCTCACTCGTCACTTGCTCGGTTGACGCGGCGATTAAGCACGAGGACGAGGATACCGAAGGCGATGTTGAAGGGGCCTTCGGCACCCACCCACCAAAGCGGCATGCGCTGGACGATATCGACGCCCAATAGCGCGATGCCGAACAGCGTGATCGCCACGCCGAGGTAGTCGAGCACGAGCCGATGGCGGCGCAAATCAAAGGAGACCACCCAGAGCAGGCCGCCCAGCAGCGCGTAAAAGGCCGACGCCGATCGGGCAAGATACCCGACGACGGGTTCGCTTGGGAGTTCGCCCATTCCAAGCCACTGGTGGATTGCGTTCATCCAGCCGCCGGGCATGACGACACAACCGACCGCCAGCAGTGCCACGCCGCCCACGACCCTGAGAACCAGCCGCAAGGAACCTTCGGAACCGGTCATCGTTACCACCCGCGGTTACAAGAAACTCCCGCCCCTCACCCCCGGCCCCTCTCCCGATGAGAGAGGGGAGAGTTGTCGCCACTCAGGTCCGCAAGCAGCGGTGTCTGATTACTGGCACTTGTCGGCAATCGGGGTTAGCTTGACGCAGCGGAACTGGATCTCGCCGCCTTCGGACTGCAGGGCGATTGGGCCGGCCAGGACATCGCAACCGGTCGCCTTGTTGACCTCTTTGCCGTTAACGACCAACGTCAGCGTGCCGCCGTCGAGCGTGATCTCGTACTTATTCCACTCGCCCGGCGGGTTCTCGGCGCCTTGGGCCTTGCTGGCGCCACGCAGGTCGCCGCCCAACTTGTGGTCGGGAATGTGCTTCGAGCGGTCGGCGGCACCGGTGACCTTGAACCCTTGGAAGGCCCAAATGTCGCCGGCGTCACCGCTTTTGAGTTGAGCTTCGACGCACTTGGGTAGCGCCTGGGGCTTGCCGCTGATCCGCAGCAACACGCCGCTGTTGCCCGGCTTCTTGCCCGGGACCCAACGCCACTCGACGGTCAGCTTGAAGTTCTTGTGCTTGCACTTCGTGGCCAGGTAGCCCATCGGCTCGCCCTTGCAGTGCAGGATGCCGTCCTTGACGCTCCAGACGTCTTCCATTGTGACGTCGGGATCGACGAGGTAGAAATCCCAGCCGTCCAGCGACTTTCCGTCGAACAGCACGACATCTTTCGAGCATTTGTCGGCGGCCGAGGCGGTCGAAATGCAAGCGGCGGTCAGAATCAACAACAGACAAAAGATGCGACGCATGGTGGTGGTCTCCGTTAGGTATGGGGTGAGTTACTTTTCTTATCAGTTCTTGTTAGCAGGCGTCAACTTCACGTTACGAAACTGTATCTCGTCGCCCTCGGCTGTCAGTACGATCGGGCCGGGCAGGATGTCGCAAGCGGTCGCCTTGTTGACGGTCTGGCCGTTGATCGTCAGCGTGACGGTGCCGCCGTCGACGACGATTTCGTATTGGTTCCATTGGCCGGCCGGCTTTTCGACCGGCTTGGTCTTCTTCACGTTAATCAGTTTGCCAAATTGCGGATGTTCCAGCGCCTTGGTCCGCTCGGCCGGTCCGCTGAGCTTGTAGCCGTCGAGCCCCCAGAAATCGCCGGCGCTGCCGACGTTGATTTGCGCTTCGAGACTCTTTGGCCAGATTTTGTTCTTACCCGTCATTCGCACCAACACGCCCCCGTTACCCGGCTTCCCGCCCGGCGGCCAGCGCCACTCGAGTTTGAGTACGAAGTTGGTGTAGTCCTGCTCGGTGTAGATGTAACCCTTGGGCGTTCCCTTGCAGACAATCAGGCCGTCGGCGATCTTCCAGACGTCGGCCATCTTGGCCTTGGGGTCTTCGCTAAAGAACATCCAAGTCACGGCCTTGCTGGAAGCGGACGGAGCGAAGAACATATCTATCTCTTCAGCGGTGGTACGCTCCGGCAACCCGGCCACAACGGCCATCAGGAACAACAACGAACAGAGAATACGGACCACGGCGTCTCTCCATGAGGGGTGGGAATCTGAGTTGGCAGCCACCAGTCTAAGTCCTCCGGGGCACCCGTGCAAGCAGCCCGAAATCGGCTAGAATGGATCGCATGCAGCCCGAACTGGAAATACTGTACGAAGACGGCCCGTGCCTAGTGGTCAACAAACCCCCTGGGCTACTAACTCAGGCCCCGCCCGGCATCGATAGCCTGGAAGTGCGAATCAAGGCGTACTTAGGTTTGCAGCCCGAGGGCCCTATTGACCCTTGCATAGCCAATGATCCAGGGCGAAGCCCGGTTCCCTGGCGGGACCCCCTTGAGTCGCGTATTGGCTATGCAAGAATCAATAAGTACAAAAACTACCTGGGCGTGCCGCACCGGCTCGATCGGCCGGCCTCCGGGGCGATGGTTTTCGGCCGGACCGTCAAGGCCACCCGGCGAATGTCGGAGCAGTTCGAGCGGCGTGAAGTGAAGAAGACCTACTGGGCCCTGGTTGAGGGACTTGTCGAGGGACTCGTCGAACCGGCCGACGGCACCTGGGAGGACCATATCCGCAAGATACCCGGCGAGGCCCGGGCGGAGATCGTCGACGCCAACCACCCGGAAGGTCGCCTTGCCGTATTGCACTACCGCGTGCTTGGCACGACGCAGTCGGGCTCCTGGCTGGAAATCGAATTGGAGACCGGCCGCACGCACCAGATACGCATCCAGGCCGCCGACCGTGGTCACCCGGTATTGGGCGACGCGCAGTACGGCTCGACCGTTCCCTTCGGCACCCAGCACGAAGACCAGCGGCTCCGAGCGATCGCGCTTCACGCCCGCGGGCTCGCGTTCTGTCATCCGACCAACCGCGGCCAAGTCGAGATAACGGCCCCCGTACCGGCCGCTTGGGGCTGCTTGGGATTGACGTTGGAGTAACGGGGATTTTAGACCCACGGGTGGCACCGAGAGCGGGAAATGAGGAGACCTAGGGGCTCAGGGTGGCTGGCATGGGTGAATTGCATGGCGACAGCATGACTAGTATAATCCGATGGCTATCGGTATCCGACCGCAAGACGCTGGAGTGGTTGCGTTCCCGTAAGCTACTGCCATGCGTCAGGTTGCATGTACAGTGTCTGAAAGGAATCGCCGGCCATATGTATGAGGATGATGAAAATGCACCGCAGTAGTGTTGTCAGTCTGTTCGCGGGCTGCGGAGGGCTGGACGTTGGATTTCGGGAGCTTGGGTTTGACCTCGTTTACGCCTGTGACAATGACTCGTCAGCCGTCGACTGCTATTCGCGGAACATTGATGATCGCGTCAATATTCGGGATGTGACTTCCGATGACTTTCACGCTGACATTCGCGAAATTGGCCATTGCGACGTAGTGCTCGGTGGCTTTCCTTGTCAAGGGTTTTCCAAGGCTGGGCCGAAGCGAGAGAACGATGCTCGCAACGCTTTGTACATGGAGATGCTCAAGTCGGTGGAGGCTTTGCGGCCTAGAGTCTTCATTGCCGAGAACGTAGACGGGATTTCGCAGAACTTTGGCGGTGCATTCATCGACCGTATTAGGGAAGACTTCGGGCAGATTGGCTATTCGGTAGAGCATCGGATTATCGACGCTGCATCCTTTGGCCTTCCGCAGTATCGAAGGCGAGTATTCTTTGCCGGCCTTGATGGTGAGGCCGCCAGTTTTCGTTGGCCGGTTGCTACCCACGCGGCTCACACCCGTAACGGAGACTTCAAAATACATGATTCGTTTCCGTTGTTTGATGACGAGCGCCCTTCACGGCTTCAGCCGCTCATGACGGTTGGTGAGGCAATAGGGGACTTATTGGAGTTGGACCCTGATATGCCCGACCACTGCGTGACCAATAAGTGGCCGTGTAAATACAAAGCTGTTTTCGAGGCTGTCGGAGAAGGGCAGAAGTTATGCAACGTTCGACATGCCGAAACTTCCGTCTACACTTGGAATATTCCGGCGGTCTTTGGCGTGGTCAGCAAGCGAGAACAATTGATACTGGAGACAATTGCCAAGAATCGAAGGCACAAGAGGTACGGCCACATACCAAATGGCAACCCCATACCGTCGGATGAGATTGAGCGACTGTCTGGCTTGACCGGTATCGCGGAAGAGATTGAGAACCTTTTACAAAAAGGCTACTTGAAACCAAAGCCAGGCGGATTTGACCTAAAAGGAGCCATGTTCTGTTCCGGCCTATTCAAACGTCCTCGGTGGGACAAGCCATCGCCAACTGTTCTTACAAACTTCTACAACCCACGATTCTTCCTGCATCCACTGAGAGACAGACCATTTTCTCTCAGAGAATGTGCGCGCCTCCAGGGCTTCGATGATACGTTTGCCATAACGAGCGATAGCGTAAGTCTGGTTGAGGGCTATCGACTTATCGGCAATGCCGTTTCGCCACTTGTCTCCCGCAAACTTGCTGAGTGCGTTGCCGAACTCGTTTCTCTTCAAACGGACACAGTTGCATGAAGCTACCAACCAAGAAACTGGATCTGCCATCCGCTCTGGCGGAGTTTGATGTGTGGATTACACCCTCACTTGGCGAGATTCGGGACACCGAGAAGTTTCAGGAGGAGCTAGGGCGAGCCGTCGAAGTGTTTGATGCGCTGGAAGAGGCCACCGGAGGTTTCTCGGATATTGA
This sequence comes from uncultured Planctomycetaceae bacterium, assembly GCA_964505115.1. Lineage (GTDB taxonomy): Bacteria > Planctomycetota > Planctomycetia > Pirellulales > Thermoguttaceae > CAZDHN01. The sequence goes on along the minus strand of CAZDHN010000106.1, from coordinate 6,192 downwards.
GCACTGCGACCCCACTGCAATCGCCGACACGTTTGGCGATATCGTGCATGGCCTGGAGAACGATGAATGCCATGCAATGCTCGAATCACTTGCGGCGGTACTCTACCTTGTCACGGGTAAATCGGACAATAATGCCAAGTGCCAGTTGCCCTTGCACATGCGAGATTGTGCTAAGTGGCAGACGTTTCCCGCCGTCAAAAAAGCTGCTTTGGTGAAGGTGCCGCTGCCGCGTGAATTGAAGGCAGGGAAGCTAATGAAGGCGGTTGTATCGCTTCGCAAGTTTCCTGGCCAGCAGAAGCAACTTTTAAGAGAGTTCTGCAATTTCATCTTGAGCGATGAGAAGTATGTCGCTCAACTCTGGAGCATCGGCAAGAGCTACGTGATGCTCAAGCAATTTGGGCGAGAAACAGACTTACTCACGCCGCTGGTCGTTTTCAAGGTGCGAGGCTCGGTCTCTGCGTCGGGTGGGCATGCCCCGGAAGAACTGTTGCGTGGGAAGCTTCAAGAGTGGGGCTTGCGCAGCGGGGTGGATTTCAATACCACTGATATAGTAGTCGGCAACGCCGCCGTGAAGTCGGCTGCCCGAAAGAAAACGCGGGCATACGATTTCGTCCTCCCATTCGAGACACCCGGATGGCAACCGCGCATATTCGTTCAGTGTCAATTCTATGCGGGTGACTCCGGGAGCGTTTCGCATAAGAACGTAGACCAAACGAGTAGCTCAAGAGTGCATGTCGGCAGGTATGCAAACAGCCCCCGATTCGTTGAGTACCTTGATGGTGCCGGTTACTTCTCTTCTTTGAACGGCGATCTGAAGAATCTCCTGTCGATGAAGAACACGAAGTCCTTCTTCCAGATTCGGAGTGCGTCGATTCGCCTTCGGCGTGAATTGCAGGCAGTGGGGTTCCTCTGTCCGCTCGAACTGGAACACGCAATCATGCGTGCGAAGGGAAGTGACGAAGAAGTGACCAGGATTCTTCGTGGCGAAGGATATGCCAATGGCGAGATTGACCGTTGCACTCGAGATAGTCTGCAATCCGGCCTTATTGGTAGAGGACCAGCCAGCGAGTTGGCGGTTCGGCCAGAGAGGCGACAGTTGGTTCGTCGCTATTTCCTCTTGGACGTGGTTGCCCGCTCTGGTCGAGCACCCAGCCCGAGCGAAAAGATGTCGGGGTCTCTGATTGTGCCTGGCTATGGCCCGTTCCGCGGCATGAAGTTGGATGAAGTGGCTGCCGAGGCAACCACACTTGCTCCGCCATTTGCGTCCGACTGGCAAGACCCGCAGGTTATTCTGGGCGACATTCGCGCTCTATGTGACGAAGGCTTGGCAATGTCGTGTTAGCACAATTGCCAACTTACGAGCCTTCACCTACTATCAATCTGGAGAAAACGTGACCTCAAATATCAAAACAAACGACCCCTTCAACGCACGCGATACTTTCGAGACCGGCTCGGGTCGGATGGGAATCTACCGGCTGGCCAGGCTGGAAGAGCTTGGACTGGCGAAAATCGACGAGCTGCCCTATTCGATCCGCGTGCTGCTGGAGTCGGTGCTGAGAAATTGCGACGGCCACGAGGTGACCGAGCAGGACGTGAAGAACCTTGCCGGCTGGAACGCCGCCAGTCCGGCCCGGGTTGAAATCCCCTTCAAGCCGGCCCGGGTAGTGCTGCAAGACTTCACCGGCGTGCCGGCCGTGGTCGATCTGGCGGCCATGCGCGACGCCATGCGCCGGCTTGGCGGCGACCCTAAGCTAATCAACCCGCTGATACCGGTCGACTTGATCATTGACCACTCGGTGCAAGTCGATCGGTACGGCTCGCCCGACGCACTGGCCGTGAACGTCGAGTTGGAATTCCAGCGGAACCGCGAGCGTTACGAGTTCCTCCGCTGGGGTCAGCAGACGTTGGACAACTTCCGGGTGGTGCCGCCCGCGTTGGGCATCATCCATCAGGTAAACCTGGAGTTCCTCGCCAAGGGTGTTTTCGTGCGCGAAGACGCGGCCGGACCGGTGGCCGTGCCCGACACGCTGGTCGGAACCGACAGCCACACCACGATGATTAACGGGCTGGGCGTGCTCGGCTGGGGAGTCGGCGGCATCGAGGCCGAGGCCGTCATGCTGGGCCAGCCGCTCTATATGCTCATGCCCGAGGTGATCGGCTTAAAACTCACCGGCCGACGGCAGCCCGGCGTTACGGCGACCGACCTTGTGCTGACGGTGACCGAAACACTCCGCGCGGAGGGCGTGGTGGGTAAGTTCGTCGAATACTTCGGCTCCGGCGTGTCGAGCATGACGCTGGCCGACCGGGCGACGCTGGCCAACATGAGTCCCGAGTACGGCGCCACGATGGGCTTCTTTCCCGTCGACGACAACACGCTCGACTACCTGCGCGAGACGGGTCGCACGGACGAGGAGGTCGAACTGGTCGAGCGCTACACCAAGCAACAACAGCTCTTCCGCGGCGACGACGCGCCGACGGCGAGGTACACCAAGGTAGTCTCGCTCGACCTGGGCAGTGTCGAACCCAGTCTGGCCGGCCCCAAACGGCCCCAGGACCGCATCCCCCTTAGCGCGATGAGAAGTTCGTTCCAGGCGGCGCTTCGCGCCCCGTTGGACGAACGCGGGTTCAGCCTGTCGGATGAAGAG
>CAZDHN010000106.1:0-3447 GCA_964505115.1 uncultured Planctomycetaceae bacterium | reverse complement strand
GGCGCGATCGGGCACGGGGCCGTGGTGATCGCCGCGATAACCAGTTGCACGAACACTAGCAACCCGAGCGTCATGCTGGCCGCCGGCCTGCTTGCCAAGAAGGCGGTCGAGCGAGGGCTGAGGGTCAAGCCTTGCGTCAAAACCAGCCTGGCGCCCGGCTCCCGCGTGGTTACCGATTACTTGGAGCGGGCCGGGCTGGACGAACCGCTCGACCGGTTGGGCTTCCAGACGGTCGGGTACGGCTGCACAACTTGCATCGGCAACAGCGGCCCGCTGGATGCTCCGGTGGCCAAGGCCATCGCCGATAGCGATCTGATCGCCGCGTCGGTTCTTAGCGGGAACCGCAACTTCGAGGGCCGCATCAACCCGCACGTCAAGGCGAACTACCTGGCCAGCCCGCCGCTGGTGGTGGCTTACGCCCTGGCCGGCACGGTCGACGTTGACCTCGCGTCCGAACCACTGGGCACCGGTTCCGACGGCCAGCCCGTCTACCTCAAGGACATTTGGCCCAGCGACGAAGAAGTCCGGGAGGTCGTTACCCGATCGGTTCAACCCGAGATGTTCCGCCAGCAGTACGGCAACGTTTTCGAGGCCAACCAGACCTGGAACGATATCCTGGTCGCCCACAGCGAGTTGTACCCTTGGGAGGCGTCCAGCACGTATATTCAGGAGCCGCCGTTCTTGGTCGATTTGGCCGCCGAGCCGGAGCCGATCCGGCCGATTGCCGGCGCCCGGGTGTTGATGGCCTTGGGCGACTCGGTAACGACCGACCATATTTCGCCGGCCGGCGCGATTACGCCGTCCGGCCCGGCTGGGAAATACCTGCAAGAGCAGGGCGTTCGACCCGAGGAGTTTAACAGTTTCGGGTCGCGACGCGGTAACGATAGGGTGATGACGCGGGGCACGTTCGCGAACATCCGCATCCGCAACCTTCTGGCCCCCGGCACCGAGGGCGGCGTTACCCGGCACCTGCCCGACGGCCGCCAAATGGCCGTTTACGACGCCGCCATGAAGTACGCCGAAGAGGGCGTGCCGCTGGTCGTGCTGGCCGGAGCCGAATATGGCACCGGGAGCAGCCGCGACTGGGCCGCCAAGGGCACCCAACTGCTGGGCGTCCGGGCGGTAATCGCTTCGAGCTTCGAGCGTATCCACCGCAGCAATCTGGTGGGGATGGGCGTGCTGCCGCTGGAATTTCCCGAAGGGCAAACGTGGCAGTCACTCGGCCTGTCGGGCGAAGAAACCTTCGAGATAGCCGGGCTGGACGAGAGCCTGGCGCCGGGTGCCCAAATCACCGTGCGAGCCATCGGCGCGGACGGACAAAAAACCGAGTTCACCACAACCGCCCGAATCGACACGCCCGTCGAACTCGACTACTACCACAACGGCGGCATCCTGCAGACCGTGCTGCGGAAATTGGCGAAGTGACGTCAAGCCAGCAGCCGCACGCAACGAATTGACTCACAACTCCTTGAGCATTGCCGCCACCTTGGCTTCGAAGAGCTTCTGCCACTCGGGCGCCAGGAGGCAGTCGCTGTCTTCTTGGGCGCCGCCCAGGTTCTTAAGCTGCTCGGCGGTGGGCGTGTAGTAGATGTAGCCGTTGGTGTAGCCGGCAACGAATGTCAGCGGGCGGGGCGAAGCCTTCTTGACGTTCAGCCCGATCTGCGCCGACAGTTCGCCGGGAAATGTGATCAGCACGAAGTCGCCGATCCTAAGCCCCAGCATCTCGACGTCGATCGTTCCCTTCCCGGCGGCCACGTTATCGGCCTGATGCATTCGCAACAAACGCAAGTTCGCCTGCAGCCGTGTCAACTGCTCCATCGTATGGATGTTGCGGATGTACTGCTTGATGTTCGCCAGGTTGCGGACGTCCTGCGTGAGCAAATCCTTCCGCCCTATCGCTTCTTCGTGCATGTACCCGTGGGAATAGTACGAGGGGAACTCGGGCGATAAGTGGTGTTTCACGAACAGGTGGGTGAACGTCTTCAGGTTAAGGCTGGTTCCTCGGAGCGAGTGAAGCAACTTCAACTGCTCGGCTTCCACCTCGACGATGCGTTTGGCCAGATTGGCTCGCGGCAGCGCGAGCGTTTCGTGGATGACCTTTAGTCGAGCGCCCTCTTCTGTTTGTATCTTCCTGACCGCCCGCAACGTGCTTAGGCCGAGCATGTTTCCCAGCGGTTCGGCATCGCGGGGATGGTCGACATCCTTGTAGAAGGCTGGGTTGATGTCTCCGGCACAGCCCTGAAGGAACAGGGCGATCGTGTCCTCGCTCAAGTTGTCTTCGATCACCTTGGACGAAAAGCCCGTGATGTCGGCCGTGTTCCCGCCGCTGGGAACGCCTTGGATGGGATGACAGGCGAAATTGTAAACAACCGCCAGCGTCCGCCCGTCGGTTCTATCCAGCCGAAGCACGCCGATCTCCGGATCGATCGGGCCAATCGCGGCGACCTGTTCGTCGGGTGGAAGCGCGTAGGCGTGGCGAACGTCGGCCTCTTTGCCGTTCTTCAACTTCAGGCGGCGATTCTCCATGATCCGGTCTTCGTGTCCCGCCCCGGCGCCGACCTTGACGGGCACCATCTTCCCCAAGGCTTGCTTCACCGCCTGGAAAGTTCGTTCGCCAACATCATTGCAGACAACCCCATGGCAGTGGCTGGCATTGACCATGACGCGGTCCGGCGCGATACCCAGCTCCTTTTGCAGCCGGGCGCGCAGCTTTGGCAGGTAGTCGTTCTTGATGTGTCCGATCTCGCCGATCGCCACCGCGTCGACGGTAATCATTGCCACCGTCGTCGTGTCGTCCTTGAGCACGAGTGCTCGGACAAACAGGGGATCGTTGACCGGGCCGGCTTTCCGGTTGGTAATGTCGACTTTGGCGACCCCCGCCGAGAGCCCCGTCTTCGATAACTCAGCCGCCCGAGCCGGCTGCCAGCCGGCAAACACCAGTACCGCCAGGCAAAGCGCGAGCGGCAGCCCGCCACGAGCCGGCTCGACCGCGAACGAAGAACATCTGGTACTACTCATGCTTTTCTCCTTGCTTGTACACTGATGCGCGCCACATGCCTAGTTTATCCGATCCGGCCCCACTTCGCACGCGGTTGATGGCTGAAATTTGCCACACACCCAGCAAAGGTCACCCTGCCGACACGCCTCAGCCACTCCTCACTCCCCGTAGCTTGACTCTCCCGTCGCTAGCAATCACATTGATTATAACTATACCTGCGAGGGGGCACCCGTAGTATCGTGGCGCTTTCGGAGTGCACCACTGGTGTAATTTGCGCGATCGGCATGTCTGTAGATATTTCAGGCGACCATCCTTTGGCGTGGGGGTTGGTATTAACTGGACTTTTGCAGAATGCGGATTGAATCTCCCCTCTCCATCCGGGAGAGGGGCCGGGGGTGGCCTGACGAAAAGTTAGGCGTTTGGGTAAATTGGAGGATATTGGTATTGAA
>CAZDHN010000105.1:0-12860 GCA_964505115.1 uncultured Planctomycetaceae bacterium | reverse complement strand
GGGCGACTGTTGCGACAGAGTCTCCCCTCTCCCTTTGGGAGAGGGGCCGGGGGTGAGGGGCTTGAGCGCTTTGTAGCCGTAAGCAACTGAAATCAAGCAGTTGATAGGCGAGAGTTTGTTGGAATGGAACCCGACGCCAAGATATTCGTTACCGGGGCTACCGGCTTCATCGGTACTCGACTGGTCGAGGCACTGACTGAACGCGGGCATCCCGTCCGCGCGCTTAGCCGTCGGTTCAATCCGGAAGCGCCACCGGGCTCCAACGCCAAGGGCGGACCGCTGGAGCACGAACTGGTCGAGTTGGTTCGCGGCGACCTGAGCGACCGGGACTCGTTGGCACGCGGCATGGAAGGCTGTCGCTACGTTTTTCATCTGGCCGCCTACGCGAAGAACTGGGCCCCCGACCGGCAGACTTTCTTCGACATCAACGTCGGCGGCATGCAAAACGTTTTCGATGCGGCCCGGCAACAGGGCATCGAGCGGGTGGTCTGGACGTCGACGCACCTCACCCTTGGCCCCACGTTGCCCGGCCAGATATCCGACGAGGACACACCCAGGACCACCGAGCGTTTTTTTACCGCGTACGAGGAAAGCAAGATTGCTGCCGAAGCGATTGCCTTCCGCCAGACCAAGGAGGGCTTTCCGGTGGTGATTGTCAACCCGACGCGGGTTTTCGGCCCCGGACACCTGACCGAAGGCAATGCCCTGTCGCGGGTGATCGATCGGTACGTTTGCGGCAAGGTGCCCGTCTTGCTGAACCGGGGCAAGAACGTGGCCAATTATGTGTTTGTCGACGACGTCGTGCAAGGGCACATCCTGGCCATGCGGAAAGGCCGAATCGGCGAACGTTACATCCTGGGTAGCGAGAACCTTTCGCTTAAGGAATTCTTCAAGCTGATCGACCGGGTCAGCGGCAAGCGGCATTTCCAGATGCCCATCATGGGGTTCTCGCCATTGGTTTTCTCCTACCTGCAAAAGAAACGGGCGCAGTGGTTCGGCATTTATCCGCGGATCACACCCGGTTGGGTCCGAACCTTCATGGCCGACTGGGCACATGATTGCCAAAAGGCTCGCCGCGAATTGGGCTACAACCCGACGCCGATCGTCGACGGACTACGCATTACCTACGAGTGGCTCCAGCAGATCCGGGAGCGGAAGTCATGAATCGGCCCGACGAAGAAAAGCCGCTGATGGCCGCCGTTCGTGGCCAGCAGTTCAAGCCGACGGTCATCCTGCTGGCTTCGACGGCGTTGATGATCACCTGGAAGTACTTCGGCTCCCTGGAGTTCTACCACGAGCGGCTTTCATCCCTGTTGGACATCCAGGGCGATCAGCCGGCAATCGCGGCCGCCTACTCGTTCGCCTGTTGCCTGCTGCTATTGGGTGTCGTGCCGGTGCTGATCGTAAAACTCGTGCTTCACGAGAATCTGGCTGACTACGGCGTGCGGTTGGGTAATCGGGCACGGACAGTCCGCTGCTTCCTGCTGATAGCCCCGTTATTCCTCCTGATCGGATACCTCTCCTCCAAGGATCCCTCGGTGCTGTCGCAATATCCGATCAACAGAATCGCGGGCGCGTCGCCGAGTATGTTCGGATTCCACCTGGCCACTTATCTGATGTTTTATTTGGGGTGGGAGTTCTGCTTTCGCGGCTTCATCCAATTCGGCTTGCGCGACTCGCTCGGCCTGGCCAACGCGCTGCTGATCCAGGTAATGGCCTCGACCCTGCTACACATCGGCAAGCCGGCCGTCGAGAGTTACGGCGCGATAGCCGGCGGAATAATCTGGGGAATCGTGGCCTACCGAACCCAATCGTTGCTGGCCGGACTGCTCCTGCACTGCCTGCTGGGCATGTCGCTCGATTGGTTCATCTGCTACATGTAGCGACAGAAAGGGTGCCACTGCTGGCTTGCCCAGCAGTGTTCTTGCGGGGCTTGCAGTCCGCACTGCTGGACAAGCCAGCAGTGGCACCCGAAAGCGCGACCAACGGTCGCGGCTTTATATGTGTTGGCAACTTCCGACCTCCGACCTCAGATAAGCATTCCGGCGATGGTGGCGGTGGTGAAGCCGGCCAGGGCGCCGGCGATCATCGAGCGGAAGCCGAGCTTGGCGAAATCTTTCCGCCGCCCGGGCGCCAGCCCACCCACGCCGCCGATCATTACGGCAATCGAGCCCAGGTTGGCGAAGCCGCAAAGCGCGTAGGTGGCAATGGTGAAGGAGCGCGGGCTGAGTTGGTCCTTGAGTGTTGCCAGGTCCATGTAGGCCAGGAACTCGTTGAGTACGGTCTTCTTGCCGATAAGCATTCCGACCGCCTGCGCGTCTTTCCACTCGACGCCCATCACCCAGGCCAGCGGAGCACAGGCCCAACCCAACACGCGCTCGAGGCTCAGCGGCTCGCCCCAGACCGGCGGCAGCAGCGCCAGCGTCCAGTTGAGCATGGCCACGATGGCAATGAAGGCGATTAGCATGGCGCCGATGTTAAGCGCCAGCTTGAGCCCGTCGGCAGCGCCGCGGCAGGCGGCGTCCAGCACGTTTTCGTCCTGCCGAGGAACCTCGATGGTAACGTGCCCCATGGTGGGCGATTTCTCCAACTCGGGCACCATGATCTTGGCAATCACCAACGAAGCCGGTGCCGACATCAGCGAGGCGGTCATCAAATGGCCCGGGTCGGCGCCCATCCCGGCGTAGGCGACCATCACGGCGCCGGCCACGGTGGCCATGCCGCCGGTCATCATTGCCATTAGCTCCGATCGGGTCATGCTGTCGAGGTAAGGTCGAATGACCAGCGGCGCGGTTGTCATGCCAAGGAACACATTTGCCGACGCACATAACGATTCCGAGCCCGAGGTGTGCATCACCCAGGCCATAATGCGGGCCATAATCTTCACCAGAAATTGCAGCACGCCCAGGTGAAACAGCACGGCGGTGACCGACGAAACGAAGATCACGATCGATAAGACGGAAAAAGCGAACGGCGGGTTACCGAACGATTCGCTGAAGAAGAACGGGCTGAAGACGAAGCTGGCCCCCTGGTTAGCCCAATCGCCGATGGCGCCGACCAGCACCCGGGCGCCCGTGAAAGCAACCGCCCCAAAGCCGGTCCGTAACAGCAGCACGGCCAGGACGAGTTGCAGCACCACGCCGCTAAGGACCAGCCGCAGGTCGGTCTTGCGGCGATTCTCCGAGATCAACCACGCCAGCACCAGCATGACCAACAGCCCCCCCAGGCTCACCAGCCGTTCCGTTTGCATCGATGTTCTCCGTGCTTGGTTGAATACGTTGAGCAGTGTAACGGGCAGGACGATTCGACGCAACCGCCGGCGGTCTATATCGGCCACGGTGATGGGTGCCACTGGCGTTTCGCCAGTGCAATACGAACCGGAGCTTGCTCGTTCCGGATCCTAGATATCCTTGCGCGTAGGTGCGGATTCTTGCTTGTGCTGCCACAAGCTGGCAGACGCGCAGCAGGCTCTACAAACGTCGACGAGCAAGCTCCGGACTAATCGGCACTGGCGAGACGCCAGTGGCACCTCGCGTCACGTATACCAGCGCTCGAGTACCGCTTGCCACTCGCCCGGCTCGCGTATTGAGGTGAAGGCGGCGCGGACTTGCTCGGCCGACGGATGAAGTTGGGCGTACTTGATGCCGAACTTGCGCATCGGACGGCAGCAAGCCGACGGACCGTATAACTCCTCGGCCAGCCGATAGTGTTCGGCCATCACTTCGCGCTGCTCGGCCAGCTCGGGTGGCTTTGGCAGAGGCCGTCCGGCCGCCAGCTCGCGGGCTTGCCGGAATATCCAGGGGTTGCCGATCGCGCCCCGGGCGGCGGTTACGCCGTCGACGCCCGTCTCGGCCATCATGCGAAGGCAATCGGCCGCGGTGAACAGGTCGCCGCTGCCTAAAACGGTCCGCCCGCCCGCCTCGCGCTTCACCTCGCGCAGAAACTCCCAGGAGCTGGGGCCTTCGTAGCGCTCGAGCACGGTCCGGCCATGCACGGTTACGGCCGCCGCGCCCAAGCGGAAGGCTCCGTGGAATATCTCGTAGAACTGGTCTCGGCTTTGGGCGCTATCGTCCATGCCGCGACGCATTTTGACGGTTAGGGGAATTTCGGGCGGCAGCGCGTCGCGCACGCGGCCGACGATATCGAGCGCCACCTCGGGCCGGCCCATCAAGTATCCACCCCGATGCCGTCCCAGCACTTTTTTGACCGGGCAAGCGAAGTTCAGATCGATCACGTCGAAGCCGGCCGCCACCAGTTTCAACGCCGCCGGAGGGAACTGGGCCGGATCGCAGCCCATCAACTGGGCGCCGCAGGGATGCTCCTCGTCGGTGATGTGAATGAAGCGCCTTGCCTTGCGGCCCTTGCTCACTTCGACCACGAACCGATCCAAGAGCACCTCGGCCACCGTGTAGGCCGCCCCCAACCGGCGCGCAATCAGCCGCATCGGCCAGTCGCTATAGCCCGCCAGGGCGGCCTGGACGACCGGGAATTCGATCTCGATCGGGCCGATTCGCAATTGGGGGAGCGTTGTTGTCATTGAACGGGCAGGCCCCGAAACCAACTTTGCACAACCGGTTCGTCGGAGTCGAACAGCAGGTCGTAAGGATCGGCGGCGTCCCGGTTGGGTAGGCTTACCACGGCCAGGTCGGCGTACTTGCCCGGCTCCAGCGAGCCCAGTTCGTCGAGCCGATCCAAGGCATGGGCCGCATTGACGGTATCCAGCCGCAGCACGACGTCGCCGCTAATGTTGGGAAACTTCCGGGCCACGAAGCGCATCTCGGCCAACATGCTCAGATCGGGGTTCGACGCCCGGCTGTCCGTGCCCAGGGCAACGTTAACCCCGGCCTTCAGCATTCGAGCCAACTGGTAAGGCCGGTGCCGGAACCACTCGTGCGTACGCGGGCAGTAGACCACGGCCATGCGATCGGCATGGTCGGCCAGAAACCCGATTTCCGCCTCGTCCAGATAGTTTCCATGGACGATCAACGTCCGATGCACCGGTTCGAGCATGCGGAGATAATCCAGCGGCCGGGTGCCGGGCCGAATGGCAGTTGGGTCCCAGGCGTCCAGGTCCTCCAGCAGGTCGCGAATGGGGCCGCTGCCCGAATGGAGTAGTTCGAGTTCCTCGCGCGACTCGGCTAGATGAAAAGCGAAGGGAACCTTCTCGGCGGTCAGCATCGCCACGGCAACGGCCAACAGTTCCGGATGAATGCTGTACGGTGCGTGTGGGCTGAAGCCGGGCCGCCAGCGGACGGCCTCTTCCGCGATGTCGAAATGCCGCTGGGCAAGTTCCATCGCCGGGGCAACTCGATCCAGCCGCGGCGCAATCACTTCCAGAAAAACGGTGGCTTCCAGGTCGGCCGTCTCGAACTGCTCAATCGGCCAGTCGGCCTGGGCAATCTCGCCCAGCGTTGTCGTGCCCGAGCCGACGGATTCCCTCAACCCGCGCCGGACCGACTCGTGCGGATTCCAATCGGATTGCTGCCGCAAGGCGATGACGCGACGAATCCAATCGACCAGTCCGATACCCGGCTCGCCGAGCGGTTCGGCCAGATGGCTGAATTCCAGATGAGTGTGCGCGTTAACCAATCCCGGCAGGATGGCAACGTTTCCCAGGTCTTCCACGTCGCCCTGTTCGGGACCGGGGCCAACGGCGACTATCCGCTGGCCGCTAATCTTCACCAATCCATTGGGGATTGGCTTACCGGAGGCGGGAAAAACCCATCGGGCCTTTAGCAAGCGATTTTCCATCTGGGTAAAACGTGATAGTCCCTGTTAGCCCCGTCGCCCGCGACGGGAGAAGTAGCGTAAACCGAAGCGTTTTCCGGTCGCAGGCGACCGGGCTAACCGTTACCCTCCTCTAACGAGACCTGGGACTCGCCAAAAGCGCAAAGGGCTTTCACGGGAAATCGGAAACAAATATAATGGAAGTGTGACAATCTGCCCACCAACTTACCCGCGCCTTCCATGATATCAGGCGGAAGCCTCGCTTGTACAGGGTTGCACACCCGAAACGAGAAGCCTGCCCAATCAACAATCGGGAGAGCCAAAGCATGTATACGCCGGATCGGAACCGCCCGTTTGACCTTGCCCTGTTTGCCATCTCGGCCTTCGTAGTGACCGTGTGTTTCAATTCACTGGCGACTGCCGCGCCCGACGCCAAGCCGGCTCCGCGGTCCAAGCCGGGGCCCATGCTCCAGCGGTTTCTCGACGGGCCGATGGCCGAGTTGGACGAGATTGTCTTCGCCGTGCGAGTTCCCGGCCGCGACCACTGGTACGTTACCTTCGGAAACTATGCCGATCACTCGCAGTATCCGAAGGATCGGGGCTTCAAGAAGGAAGACGGTGTTTATTGGGGCTATGCCGACGGCGGACGCCTCTGCCGGCTGAATCTGCGCACCGGCCAATTGAATATCATCCTGGAGGACATGACCGGCGGAGTGCGCGATCCGCAAATGCACTACGACGGCCGGAAGATACTCTTCTCCTACCGCAAGGGCGGAACGCACGTCTTCCACCTTTACGAAATCAACGTCGACGGCAGCGGGCTGAAGCAACTGACCGACGGGCCGGACGACGACATCGAGCCCACCTACTGCCCCGACGGAGGCATTATCTTCTGCTCGTCGCGCTGCCGACGGTTCGTGAACTGTTGGTACACCCGGGTGGCAACCATCTATCGCTGCGACGGCGACGGCCGGAACATCCGCATATTGTCGAGCAACAACGACCACGACAACACACCCTGGATGCTGCCCGACGGACGGATAATCTACATGCGTTGGGAGTACGTCGACCGCAGTCAGGTCCATTACCATCACCTTTGGACCATGAACCCGGACGGCACGGGCCAAATGGTCTACTACGGCAACATGCACGGCGGCATCAGCATGTTGGACGCCAAGCCGATACCGGGCACCAACAAGGTGGTGTCGTCGTTTTCGCCGGGGCACGGGCGGCCGGAACACTTGGGGTTCGTGTCGATCGTCGATCCGCGCAACGGACCGGACGACCGGGGGTTCGCCCGAAACGTCAGCAAACGCTCGCACTGGAAGGACCCCTACGCGCTTAGCGAGGACTGCTTCCTGGTGGCCAGTCCGCAAGGTCTGTTCGTAATGGACGGCCAGGGCAATCACGAACTGATCTACAAACTGCCCGATTCCGAGAAGCACCTGCAATGCCACGAACCGCGACCGCTTCGTTCACGTCAGCGGGAGCGGCTGATCCCGTCGCGTACAACGCTATCGAAGACTACCGGCCGGCTGGTCCTGGAAGACGTTTACGATGGTCGCAAGATGAGCGCGGTCCCGCGCGGAAAGGTGAAAAAGCTTCTGGTGCTCGGTCAGCTTCCCAAGCCGGTGAATTTCTCCGGCGGCATGCAACCGTTGACCATTGGCGGCTCGTTTACCCTGGCCCAAATATTCGGCACGGTGCCGGTCGAGCCGGACGGGTCGGCCTACATGGAACTGCCCGCCCTGCAATCGCTGTTCTTCGTCGCCTTGGATGCCGACGACAAGCCGGTCAAGCGGATGCATAGCTTCCTCACTTTGCAACCCGGCGAAACGACAAGCTGCGTGGGCTGCCACGAGCAACGCACCAGGACGCCGCGTCCAATTAAGTCCGATCTGGCCGCCTTGCGCCGTTCGCCCAGCCAGGTCGAGCCCATTCTCGGCGTACCCCGGGTTATCGATTTCACCCGCGATGTCCAGCCGATCCTCGACAAGCATTGTGTCGAGTGCCACAACGCCGACCGCGTGGAAGGCAAGGTAGATTTGACGGGCGACAAAACACCCGTGTACACCATGAGCTACCTGACCATGCAGACTCGGGGCCTGGTCTCCGACGGCCGCAACCTGCCGAAGAGCAACTACGAGCCTTACCAGATCGGCAGCGCGGCCAGCCGGCTGATGACGCTATTGAACGGCAGTCACCACGAGGCGAAGCTTTCCGACGAGGAAGTGCGGATGGTCCGGCTTTGGATCGATACCAGCGCCACCTATCCCGGCACCTACGCCGCGTTGGGTTGCGGCTCGTACTACGTACATCTTCCGCACGGCGAGTTGAGAAAGCGATGCGTCGCCTGCCACGATCGCGAGATCGAAAACAGGGGTAAGAAGTACATGGAACTGTTTTTCGCGGGCCGGTCGGTCCATCGCCCCGGTTCGCTTTGTAACCTTACGCATCCGGAGAAGTCGCGGCTGTTGCGCGGCCCGTTGGCGAAGGAGTCCGGAGGGCTCGGCATTTGCAAGGAGACGGTCTTCGCCAACAAGGACGATCCGCTCTACAAGCAGATGCTGGCTTCGATCCGCAACGGCCACGATCAGTTGAAGCAGGGCAAGCGGTTCGACATGCCCGGCTTCCGCCCCAACCAGCACTACATCCGCGAGATGCAGCGTTTCGGCTTCCTGCCCAAGGACCTCAAGCCCGACGACCCGATCGACGTGTTTGCCGTGGATCGTGCCTACTGGGATTCGTTCAACTGCGGGCAGCAAGTGGGCGCTCGGCAGTGATGGCCTCTGGCTCTCCCCGCGGGTTGCGACGTCATGCGCGTGTCCAACGCTTGCCCCAATACCGTTGAATTAGTCGCAATCGCCACTCGCACAAGGGGTTGGGCGACGGATGATCCAGCGGGAAGCGTATCGAGAATAACTCGGCCACGGATGAAACACGGATTGAACACGGATCAAATCGAAGTGACTTTGAGTCAACTCACACAAAACACCTATCCGTGTTTCATCCGTCTGGTCTTCACTGCCTGGGGCGTGGGCGGGTTCATGCTGGCACTTCTGGCGGGCAAGCTATACGACACTTATCAGGCTTTCGCCTACGCCTACTACGGCGCCGCCACGCTGCTGGTAATCGCGGCCGCCGTGACATTCCTCGTCAAGTCGCCCCACGTAGTCCACGAAGCGGCCGAATGAGGGCACTAGCCGCCAGCGGAAGCTGGCGGTTGCGTTGCGGTTCGCTCACATCGTCCAACGAGAACTGTCGGGCTGGCCAACCGCCAGCTTCCGCCGGCGGCTAGTGTCGAATGATTTTGCACGCTGTTCGAGGAATGCTCGCAATCGCCAATAATCCCCAGCCGACCGAGTGGTTCGACCTATTACAGCCACTCTCGAGCCGGCCGGGGTATTGACGGGATGACGCGCTAATTCTTCTTCTTGGCGGGCTTCTTGACCTTGCCCTTGAGCTCTTCAAGAGTCAGCTTGCCGTCGGCATTCTTGTCCTTGGCTTTGAACATCTTCTCCCGGGCAGCCTTCCGTTTCTTCGCCCGTTCGGCCCTTTCCTCCTTGCTCAAATGCTTCTTGGCACCAGCAGCCTTCTTGGCCGCCGCCGCTTTCGGAGACTCCCTCTTGGCCGCCGCGGCTTTCTTTGCGGCTGCCGCCTTCGGACATTCCTTCTTTTCGGCGTCCGCGGCAAAGGCCGCATTGATCCCGACCAGCATCGCCAACGCCAGACAAACCAGCAATCTTGGCATCACGTTACTCCTTACAACAGGCAAGACTGAAACACAACCGGCTTACACAGGCCGGCGTGAACAGAGGTTGGCAGGCACGGTTAGCGTACCGTGGTTTCGGGGTGGATTATTGATCTTTGCATAGTCAATGCGCGGCTCAAGGGGGTTCCGCCAGGGAACCGGGCTTCGCCCTCGGTCATTGGCTATGCAAGGGGCAACAAATCAGGTTCATCCGGCTGAAGCGTAGCTGGGTCACGGAATCGCCAACATTAGGGTGCGTTTTCAGAACAAAGGGGACTGAAAAGGCGAAAGGGCCGCGGTCCCTGGCAGCGACGAGACATTGGACGGCACGCCCGCCCGGGGAGGAATCCGTCCGGTCATCAGCCCGGCCCTTGAGGCGGAGCAGATCGCCGAGGGGGCGTACATCTGCGTGAAGCGGACGCCTCGCGCGGCCAGTGCGTCGAGGTTCGGCGTGGCCAGGTCCTTTGCCCCATAGCAGTTCAGGTCGATCGAGCCCTGGTCGTCGGCAAGTATTAGTACGATATTTGGTACACTGCTGTGTTTTGTGTTTTCCTCGCATTGTCCAGTATCTATTGACAGGCACACGGTGAGGCTGGCAAGTATAAGTGTAGCTATTCTATGTGGTAATCGACCTAGTAAAGGAGATGGGGCCTGTTTGAATCTGCTGGATGTGAGTTGCATCGGGAAGTCTCCGTTAAACTTGGCGGTTTTCTGATTGTCGGACTCGCACAGCCGGGCCAGGGCTTCAGTATCGATGGCCGGCGGCCGCGGATCAACATGCCCGACCGCTGGTGCGGGAAAAAGAGAGGATAGCAATGGGACGCAAGCGGAAAAAGCGGCGTCAGGCACACGGGTCGGTTTGGTACTGGAAACAGACTGGCTGCTGGTACTATACGATGCCGGGCACGAAGAAGCGGGTTCCGCTAAGCGAACTCTAGGCCAGATAGCGACCACGATAACCCGGCGGCATCCGTCCCGGCTGCTGGATCTCCGTCCCGGCTGCTGGATCTCCGTCATCCCCGTCGGCGGCCTGCTACTAATGGCCCTTGCATAGCCAATGACCGAGGGCGAAGCCCGGGAAGAACCGGTCGAAGTACGGGGCGCTTTTCATTGAATCGCTGCTAACGCGATCACGTCCCAGACTTCCTCCAAAGCCAAATGCCGAGCGCCAAACCTGCGGGAGTTACGACCGCGAACATGATTGCCAGGGGTATGTTTCCCGATTCAATTTGAGCAAGTAGACCAAGAACTCCGATCGGTGCAACGATGAACAAGACGATCGCTTGACTTCTGGAATTCGGACTCATGTTTTTGCTTTTCCCGGGCAAGGCAGCGTCGGGTGTGCCGAACTTATCGGCACTATCCTTGTGGAATATAGTTGACACCGGGTAGATCTTTGAAGTCAATATCTTGTGTCCATACGGTGGCGTTAAAGCGTTTCGCCGTTGCATAAATTATGCTATCCGCCATTGGTAGTCTGTGCCGCAAGCTGATTTTCGCGGCTGCAATGGATATGGAGGATGATAGTTCCACTATTTGTGCTTCTTGAATTGCGGCAAGGGCTTGTAGCAAATGGTCTTCATCGCTTTCTCGAAGTATTACTTTTGCTATTTCATAAATGCAAATCGTCGGAACGACAAGTTCCTTGGCTTTCTTGATTGGGTTGGAAAACTTCTTGGCATTCTTGCCACCGGCAAAGAATTCCAGCCAGCCCGAAGTGTCCACGACATTCATACTCGGTCCTTCTCTCGCTTGAATGTTGTGTTGATGCCTTTCAAGAAACCTTGTAGTTCACTAACGTCGCGCTCCGGAATCAGTTCCACCCGGTTCTCATATTGAACTATTTTCATTCTTTGTCCAGGCTTCAACTGTAGCGACTCCCTAATCTCCTTGGGAATTACGACCTGGAACTTAGGCGACACCTTGACACTTTGCATTAAATGTTTTCCTGTCGATGGCTGCTTGGCATTACAGCATACCTGTCGATAGACGTATGGTATTACGATACCTCGATGGATGGCTTTTGTCAAGTGTTGAACAGTCTTTATCGTGGCTGTAACGATCCTGGCAATCCTGTCTATTACACTCCGTCGCGATAGAAGGTCTAACCGAGGACCGGCACCCCGGGCTGCTGGTACGGTTTCAATGCCTCGAAGCGGAAATCGATCTCGGCGATCTCTTGATCGGTCAGCTTCAGCTCAGAGAAGATGGGCTTGGCGGGGATCTTTCGGCCGGGGCCGTAGTGACGGGAGACCGTCGTCTGGAAGACGCCACGTTTCTTCCAGAGGTACAACTGGTAGCCGCGCAGACTGCCGGGATGGGTCTTGTCGAGGTTGATCATGAGGAGAAACTTACTGTAAGCATCGCGCATGGCGGCGGGGTCCGAGCCGCTCTTGTGCAGTTGCCAGATGCGGGTGAGGACGTCGGCGTAGATGGCGCGCTCCGTAATCAGGCCTTCCGCTCCGAGCCGCAACTCGTAGAGCCAACCGTAGCCTCCGCGGGCGCCGAATACGCGTCGGATGGGCGGTTTCGCCGCGATTTCGGCGCGCATGCGGCCGATGACGTTGCCCGCCTCCTCTTTGACGTAGCCAAAGTTGGGAAACTCCTTGGCCAGTTCGATCAACAGTTCCACCGAGGGCGCCGGTCCTCTATAGGCAACGCCGCCGGTTGTCTGGATGAAGACGGGCCGTTTCGTGACCGCGGCAAGAGCATGCCAGTATTGGCGCATGTCGTCTGTTGTCTTGCCCGAGTCGGGCGGTCGCGAGATAATGGCCGGCGGCGCCAGCTTTTCGGCATGCCGCGCGTAGACGAGCATATCGTCGGTATCTTTCCCCTGCACGCCGAGGCAGAGCGCCGTCGTGCGCAGAGGCGTCTTGGCCAGCACCTCCATGCCCTGGAGCTTCTCCTCGCGGGTCAGCAGATCGACGCTATCGCCCGACTGCGGCCAGATCATGCCCGGGCAGCCGCACCAATCGACATAGCGAGCCGACTTGGCCAGGGCGTCGAAGTCGACCGCGCCGGATGCCGTGAAGGGTGTGGAGAGAATCGGAAACGGTCCTTGGATCTTCGGGTCCGCGTCGCTCGTGCCGGCCAGCAGGCCAGTGCCCTGCGCGCGTTCCTGTAGGATCGTTCCGGCGATGACGCCCGATGCGCCGGCCTTTAGCAACCCTCGCCTTGTGATTTGCCTATTTGTGAACATGATGTACCTTTGCCGATGAGTGATAGGAAATGTGATGCTTGCCGACGGGACTCAGTGTAACAGGGTGAACCGGTAATTCCAAGAGCTTCGGCAAGGACTGTAACCCGTCCTCGTCGGCGTAAGCTACCCGCGCAAAGAGGGCAACGAGAAGGACTGGTCCCCAATAACGGATCCAGAGCATGG
>CAZDHN010000104.1:0-12919 GCA_964505115.1 uncultured Planctomycetaceae bacterium | reverse complement strand
TCAGAACGGGCTGATTGAGGATTCTCGCCGAATTGTCCGGGACCTACTGGATTTGGGCGTAACCCAACCGGCCGTGGAAGCGGGGTTGCCGGAGTTGCTCTTGTCCGTGGGCATGTTTGACTGCTTGCCCCAAGGCGGCAACGCTCTGACCGACGAAGAGCGGGACCGGTTACGAGTCAAAGCAGCCGATCAGGCCGTGGCACAGCCGCGGAACACGCCGGAATCGATGCCGGAACTGCGGGAGGATGCCCAGCGAATTCGAGCCGCGCTGGAGGCCGTGGAACGAGGGGACGAATCGGTCGCGCTGGGGCACCTTAGAGAGATACCTCGTCAATCGCTCTTCGCCGATTGGAAGTACTTTGTTCGCGGCTTGATCGCCTATTATCGGCGTGACAAGACGGTGATGGCGGCCAACTGGAGTCGACTCGACGCGGATCGTGCCGCTACGAGGATTGCCGCGCCGTTGAAGGTCGTTGTCGGCATGGCGCCCCTGCGGGACGACGACAACTTGCGTTTCAAGGTCAACCGCCTGGAAGACCGGGTATCCAACGGAGTGGTTCTCGGCAGGTTAACCCGTCTCCGACAGTCCGCCGCCGATCGTGACTGGCCCCTGTTGTTCAAGACCCTGCTCGCGGGCCAACGAGTGCTGCGAGAAACGGATGAAGGCGTCTATCGGCGGCTGGTCTCCTGTCTGTGTGGGATTTTCGCGCATGACGGGCTCGTCGAGGAACTGGAGCAGTTCGTACGAATTGTCGATCCGCCCGCCATCGATCCTCGTTGGAACCGGGCGAAGGCGATCGCCTGCGAGTATTCGGATTTCCACGACGATGATCCCGAAGAGTACTGGCACAAGTATTTGTGCGATTTGGAGAACCTGCCGACGCTTTCGCCGGCGCAGCGGGACTTGGCGCGGGGATTAGTCTGGCTACGCTTGGCCGAATACTACGTGAGCGACGCGGTCGACTTGCGCGACTGTCGCTGCGGAGCCGATCACCGGCCCCACATAAGAGAAGCCGAAGAACAAGCGCGAGGTGCTTTCGAGCAGTGTTTCACGCTCGCGCCGGTCCACGCGCCAGCCTATCTGGCGGCGGCAACGTTTCATACGAGTGCCGATCGACCCCAGGAGGCGGCCAAGATCTATCAACGGCTGCTAGAACACCTGCCGGACCATCTGGATGCCTTGTGTTTTCTGGCCGAATACCATGTCTCTCGTGGCGAGGGTCTGAAGGCTCGCGAGTTTGCCCTGCGTGCCCACGAACTGAAACCGTTGGGCAAGAAGACGCGTGAACTCTTGTGGGCGTCGCACACCGAGGCGGCATGTGAACTGGCTCGAACGGAACAGTACGACGAGGCACGCGGTGAACTGGCGGCCGCCGATCGCCTCCAACCGGCGCGGCGGGACGATTACGACGTGCTGGCCCAGAAAGCTGTCTTGGAGATCAAGGCAAGCAATCCCGGCGCCGCGCGACGGTTCGTCGAGCAGGCCCAGGGGCAACTCGACGAACCGACTGTATTGTGGTTGGTCATGACCATTGAAGCGATACGCCACGACTTGCCGTGGCAAGAGGTGTGTCTCTACGAGAAGCGCTGGTGTCAAGCCCTTAAACGACGCTGCCGCGGCGAGACGGCCGGCCTCATGTGCCACGTGCTGGATACCCAATTGAGGATGCCGCAACTCTATGCACGGCACCAGGAACACACGCGGAGTGTTCTCCAATACGTCGGCCGCTGTTCGCGCGTGAAATGGCGGCCGGAAGACCTGCGGCACGTTTGCGAGTTCCTGGAGCAGTTGGAGGAAATTGAACTGCTGACGAAGTTCGCGAAAAAAGGAATACGGAAGTTTTCCGAGATTGGATACTTCCACTGGTTGATGGCCATGGCGGAAATCGCGAAGGGACCGCGTCGCTGCAATCAACGGTTGATCGTCGAGCGACTCCAACGGGCAATCGAACTGGCCTCGAAGTCGAGCGATCCGCGCGACAAGCGGGTCGTCGAGCCCGCCAAGCGATGTCTCAGCCTGACCGAAGACGTGATGCATCACCACGACGAATACCACGATGAATACGACGACGATGACCCGGACGAATACTCCGAGAATTGCCGTGACGACCCAAGCGGCGGCGTTGCGATCGAGGATCTCCAGGACATCATCCAGACCGTTTGTGGGCGACTCGGGCTGGATCCGGAAACAACACTGGATGAACTCGCGGCCGGCCGGCCGGACACGTCCCGGTGAGCCCGGGCCGAAAAGCAGGAAATCAGGCAATGGTATTGCGACGACACAAGGGCAGCTTGTTGTTACCTTCAACGTAAGGAAGTGCCAATGGTGGACCCCTACTCGATCCTCGCTGTCTCGCCGGACGTTAGCGAGGCGGATTTGCGCCGGCGCTACCTGGAATTGGTGCGCCGGAATCCTCCCGAGAAGTGTCCGCGCCAGTTCGCGGAAATCCGCGAGGCCTACGAACAACTACGGGATCCGGTCAGGCGGCTGGAAAGACAGTTGTTTGAGGTTCGTGGCAGCGAGTCGCTGGATGACATTATTGCCGATCTGCGGTCGCGGGTGCAGGCCACGCGAATTCCCACCGAGACATTGCTATCGCTAGCGGAGAGGTAAGATGGACAACTGGCCCGATCACGAAGAGATGCTGACGCGTTTTCGAGACTGGCTCGACCAAACACGGTCCGAGTGCGATTCGCTGGACGAGCACGCAACGGACGAGGAACGGCCCGACGAGCCGGTCGGTCTCTATCAGCTCGTGGAGCAATTCACGGCCCTGCGGCACGACGTGAAGCTGTTGACCAAGACGATACGCGGCACGGAGGAACGCAACGAGGCGACACTGCTGTCGTTGCAGGCGGCTATCGAACAGTTCCGCGGGGTGGAAACGAAAGAGGAGGAGGCCGCCGACAAAGCCGCCCGGCCTCTGGTGGAAGTCCTGGTCGAGTTGGACGAATCGCTTGAGCGCTGCCGGAGCGTCATTGAACAGGCGAAGCATCGTGTCCTGCAAGACGTAAACGCCGAACTCAAAGAAGGGCGCGATCGTCTGGATAAACTGTTCCGCACGCAGCCTTGGTGGCGCAGGCTGTTGTGCCGCCCCTGGCACGAATCCGCGCGCGAACTTTTCTCGGACCATGCGGCCGATACCTACCGTAATATCTTTGACTCGCTCTTGGAAGGATATGACTTGATCGAGAATCGCTTGCGCCGAACGATGGAGCAGCGATCAATCGTTCACATGCAGTGTCTAGGCGAACAGGCCGACCCGAACAGGATGACCGTTGTTGAGGTCGTCGGCGATCCCACCCGTCGGCCGGGAACGGTGATTGAAGAAGTTCGGCCAGGGTATTGTTGGGACGGACGGGTGCTGCGCTTTGCGGAAGTGAAAGCCGTTGGTAAGCAATAAGATTCGGCTATACCACGCACGGCCATAAACCGCGGTTTTGACGTCATTACATAATAGGACGGAACCTCGGTTTGTGACCGCGCAACGTATAAGACCAGGAAAGTTAGACCTCGCAATCAGGAGTTCACTCGTATGGATACCATTCTCGGCATCGACCTGGGCACGACCAACAGCGTCGTCTCCATCATTCGCGACGGGGACGTCGTCGTCCTCGAAGAAGACGGGCTGAAAACCTTACCCTCCGTGGTTGGATTGGATCCCACCGGAAAGCTCCTGGTCGGCCTCCCGGCTCTCAATCAGTATGTCCTGGCGCCGGACCGCACGATCCGGTCAATCAAGCGCAAAATGGGTTCGGACAAGACCGTTCAGCTTGGGGATCAAGCCTATTCGCCGCAGGAAATCTCAGCCATCATCTTGCGGACCCTGAAAGAACGCGCCACGCGGCAGATCGGGCAAGAGATCAAGAAGGCCGTGATTACGGTACCGGCATTGTTCAACGAACAACAGCGCGAGGCCACTCGCGAGGCCGGTGAACTGGCAGGACTCGACGTGGTGCGGATCATCAACGAGCCCACCGCCGCGTCGCTGACCTATAACCCGAACCCCGACCAGCTTGAGCGGCTACTGGTTTACGACTTGGGAGGCGGGACATTCGACGTTTCGATAGTCCAGATCGAAAAGGGTGTCGTCGAAGTGCTTTCCAGCCACGGCGACACCCAACTGGGCGGCGATGATTTCGACCAACTGCTGATGGACTTCGTCTGCGACAAGTTTCAGCACGACAATCAAGTGGACCTACGCGAGTCGCCGACATCCAAATCGCGCGTGCTGAAAACCGTTGAAGAAGCCAAGAAACAGCTTTCTTTCGACGCTTTCACAAGCATTCAGCAAGAGTTCATCGCCGAAAAGGCGGGCGTGCCGCTGCACCTGAACATGGAAATCTCACGCCAGGACTACGAACCGCTGATCGAAGCCCTCTTGAACAAAACCCTGGTATGCGTGGACGAGGCTCTCTCGGACGCCAAGCTGACTGCCAGACAAATCGACCGTGCGATCCTGGTCGGCGGAGCCAGTCGAACGCCGCTGGTGCATCGCTTGCTCCAGGAACAACTCGGCCAGCCGATCCATGCCGAGGTCGATCCCGACTTGTGTGTCTCGATGGGTGCCGCCATCCAGGGGGGACTTGTCGCCGGGCTCGACTTGGGGCCCGTGTTGGTCGACATCACGCCCCATACGCTGGGCGTTCAATGCATCGGTGACTTGAACGGTTTCAAATCCGTCTTCTGCTTCGCGCCCATCATCGAGCGGAATACGGCACTGCCGGCGTCCCGCTCCGAGGTCTTCCTCACCGCGCACGATAGCCAGGATGCGGTGCGCATCAATGTGTTCCAGGGTGAAGACAGGGACGTTCGGCACAACGAGCCGATTGGCAGTTTCGATTTGGAAGGCTTGGCCGACGCCAAGCAGGGCAACGAAATCCTCGTACAATTCGACCTCGATCTCGACGGGATTCTGACCGTGGCGGCAAAGGAGAAGCTGACGGGATTGGAGGAAAGGTTGACTTTCGAGAACGCCATGTCGAGATTTCGCGGCGAGAACCGCGAGTCGGCCAAAACCCGGCTGGAGGCCGCCTTCACCGGGGCCGAAATCGCGACGGCCGATCCGCTGCAAAAGTCCGCCGCCGACCCTGACGAAGACCTCTCGCCCGAATCGAGAGAAGTGACTGACAAAGCCAATGAATTGCTCGCCCAAGCCAATCGCCTTGTGGCAAACGCAAACGAGCAGGACGCCGAGGAGATGAGGGAACTGATGGACCAACTTCGCGGAGCGATTCAGGCTCGCTCGCCGGATGATATTCAAGATGTCAGCGCCAAGCTGGACGATCTGGTCTTCTATCTACAGGAAGCCACGTGACCGAACCACTCTTGGAGCGTGATGCCGAGGACGTGATGCGTTGTCCGACGTGCAACGCGCGGCAGGCGTGGTCGCACGAATGCCGACGATGCAGGTGCGATTTGTCATTGCTCCAGCAGTGTTGGCGGACGCGTGAAGCAGAGCGTCGACAGTGCCTGCGCCAGTTGAAGGCGGGACGACCCCAGCGAGCACTTCGCCACGCTCGCCGCTACGCAATCATCGTTGGCGCCACCGAAGCGTCGCGACTTCTCGGGGTCTGTCTCCTGCTGTGCGGCAATTGGCCAGATGCTTGTGCCCTTGCCGGCGATACAATGCGGCAGAACCATTATTGACCCTCGCATGGCCAATGATCGAGGGCGAAGCCCGGTCAGTTCCGGCAACGATCGAGCAGGTCCTGGAACTGGCGCTGCATCGCCGGGCCGCCCAGTTCCGGGTGTAACAACTTCACAAGCGTGATGATCTTGGCTGCCTGCTTGCGGTTGCCCAGCCGATAGTGCAACGAGGCTACCGAGTATTTTGCACGGAACCAGCGCTCGCTGCCGGACGGTGATTTCTTCTCCACCTCGCGCCATTTTGACAAGGCGGACTCGATCGACGCTCGATCAGAACGGCTCGACAGCAGCCGGGCATGGGCCTCCTGGATCCGGCCGTCGCGCGGAAAGGCCTTTGATAACGATTCGTACTTCTGGAGCGCCTCGTCCGTTCGACCCGCGTCGGCCAGAGCCCCGGCCTGAACGCGGTCCAGCCGCTGCCGTTCCGACTGGCTCAGTCGCCCGACACGCGGCCGCAAAAGCTCAATTGCCCCAAGCCGCAATTGGGCAAGCTCGGCCCGAACTTCCGCTTGTGCGTCGGCCGCCAGCCGGTTGAGCCCGTCGAGCATATCGAGCAGCTTGTCGGGCGGTCCGGCCGATATCCGCTGCAACACCCGACCAGCCTCGCCAAGCCGTCCCTCGCCGGCCAGCGAGAAAACCAAGAGCGCTTCGGCCGTCGATTTCCATTCCGGCAATGCGTTGGGCGAACCGGCCAGAGCCGCCGAGAGAATTTTCGCGGCACGTGCATAACCGGCCGGCGTGTAGTCCAGCCGGAGCTTGGCGGAATTAACGGCCGCCTGTTGGGCCAGCGGGCTCCACTGTTGGGGCCAGCGCTCGTCGGGTCCGACGATGAGCGACTCGAACCAGTCGGCGGCCTCGGTGCCGATTTTCTCGGTCGACTCGCCGGCCGCCTTCCGCTCGGTAAGCCAGGCCGAATAGCACTGGGCCGCCGCGCCGACCGCTTTGGAGAACTCGGGAGCAGCCGGCGCGATGCCCCGATAGGCGGCAATCGCGCCTTGCCAATCGCGCTGGTGCTGGCGCAACTGGCCCAATCGCCAGCCGGCCCAACCGGCACTAGTGCCGCCGGGCCACTGCTTGAGGTGCTCGCGCAAGAGAACCGTGTATTGATCGAGCGAGCCGGCTCCCTGCTGCTTGGCCAACGCGGCCGCGTGGCGGATTGCCAAGAGGTGCGACGCGGGTGCCTTGGCCTGGTCGGGCATGGCCAAGGCCAATTGGCGATAACGCTCCAGCGCCTGCTGGTGCCGCTGGCGACCGTGCTCGATGGTGGCCGCCACGTATCCCAGCTCGAACGCGCGAGCCGCGTCGCCACGCTGGGCCGCCAATTTACGCGCCCGATCGTAGGCCGCCACGGCGTCGTCGAACCGGCCGCTGCGATAGGAGCTTTCGGCGGCACGGACCAGCGTATCGAGGTCGCCCGCCTCGGGCGACATGCGAACGTACCCGGCTAACAGCATTTCGGCCCGACGTGCCCAATACGGCCCGTCGTTTTGCTCGATCAGCCGGACCATCTCGCCGGCCTTCTGCTCCCACCCGGCGGTCTGCTGGGCGTCCTTGGCCTTGGCGGCCGCGCGCCAGGCGGCCAGGCAAGTTTCCAGCCAGGCGAAATTCAGTTCGGCCGACGTGCTGCGATCGATGCGGTTACCCAGCGCCAGCGCATCCACCGCGTCGGCCAACCGATCGTTCGCCAGCGCCAAGCGGATTTGTTCAGCCCGGGCACGCAGTACAATCGCCGGCGGGGGCTCCTGCCGGGCTAGTGCGTCGAGTTTCCGCGCGGCCGTGGCGTAGTCGGCCAGCAGCCGGTAACAGACGATCTGGTCGATGCGGCTTTTCCAGGCCAGCGGGTCGGTCGAATCGAGCCCGGCCAGCGGGTC
Source organism: uncultured Planctomycetaceae bacterium (assembly GCA_964505115.1). Classification (GTDB taxonomy): domain Bacteria; phylum Planctomycetota; class Planctomycetia; order Pirellulales; family Thermoguttaceae; genus CAZDHN01. The sequence continues at coordinate 5,398 of CAZDHN010000104.1, read as the reverse complement.
CAATAGTTGCACGGCCTGCGTCAACGAATTGGCCCGATCCGGGCTGTCGCTCCCGTAGCAGCGGCCCTGGTTGCGAAGCGCTCGGGCGAGTTGGTACTGAATGTTCTTGGCCAGCGACGCCAACTCGTGGGCCGTCAACCGGTCCGGCTCGACACGGCCAGGCGCCCGGGCACGTGGAGGAGTGCCGGCACGCAACAGGGCTTTGACCTCCTCGTTCAGTTCTTGCAGTTGACGGATTGCCGCGCGGAGTTGTTCCTTCGCTTCATCGAGCAGCGGCCGATTGTCGGCCACGAGCCGGGCTTCCTGCCGGGCCAGTTCGCCCCGCGCCAATAGCCCCAAGGCGGCTTGCAGCCGGACCAGCGGGAGTCGCGAGTTTTCCGGATGCCGGCGGACGAATTGGTCGACCTCCTCTTGGGCCTGCCTCCAGAGTTCCGGCCGGTCTGCCGGCGGCGAGTTGACCGCCCGATCAGCCAGACTCCGCGCCAAGCCAATCACCATCTCCGCCCGGCGCGAGTCGGGAATGTCGGGCTCGGCCAGCCGATCGCGGCAGTAGCGTTCGGCAAGCCGAAACAGCCCCCGCTCGCGCAGCCCGTCCAGAAACCGCCGATCACTCGACTGCCCGGCGAAGGCGGAGTGGGTGATAAGGGCCAGGATAAGCATCGCGACGCACGGAAATCGGCGACGGAGGCCGCCGTTGTTCGTTCGTTGTTCGCCGCTGTTGTTCACTCGCATCAGGCTTCGTCCGAGGCCGCGAATTGGACTTTTTCCAGGCCGATCTGGCGGCAGAGGTCGTAGACGTCGATCACGGCTTCCAGCGGCACGTCCGGAGCCGGGTCGAGGATCACCGGCAGGTCGACCTTGATTTGGGCGGCCGCTCTCAGCACGGCGCGGACCCGGTCGAGCCGGACATAGTCGCGACGGTTGATTTGCCAGCTCGCCCTGCCTTTACGCCAGAGTATCTTGACCACGATTTCGTCGAGGTCCTCCAACTCGGGGTCGACCGGCACGTCGGCGGCAATCGCGCCGGGCAGCGAGAGGTTGGTCGGCAGGATCTCTTCCAGCGCCTGGAAGCTGGCCGTGCAGACGAAGAAAATCAAGAGCAGAAAGATCACGTCGATCATCGGCGTCATCTTGACGTCAAGCCGACCGCTCTGCCGTTGGTGATACGAAGGAAGACGCATGTTTTAGGTCGGAAGTCGGAGGTCGGAAGTCGGAAACGCCATGGCTACGCACTATCCACTACTCACTATCCACTATCAACTACTTACCGATCACGGCGAACGTTACGTTCCAAACTCCGGAACGGGCGCAGGCGACCATGATCGGCTCGATTACTCGATAAGGAACCTTGCGGTCGCTACGGATGCGGACTTCCAACTGGTGGCCGGCCCGGCGGCTCTCGAAGCCGATCATCTGGGTGAACTGCTCGGCGTTCATCGTCTGGCCGCTGACCATGATTCGGCCCTCCGGCCTTTCTTCGGGCAGCACGTTCACCACCACGCGGCGGACGTCGTCCTCGTCGACTCGCCGGCCGCTTTGTGCGTCGGGCAGGTCCAACTCCAACTGAATCTCCTGCTGGGCCAGATGGCTGGAAACCAGAAAGAAGATGATCAGCAGGAACACGACGTCGATCATGGGCGTCATGTTGAACCCGAGACTCTCTCGCGACAGGTTGGTCGGTACTCGCATTCTTGATCGCCTCGCCATTACTACAACGCCAACGCGGCGGGCAAGCCCGCCGGCTAAACATTTTGCCGGGTTAAGGCCGTCCTCCGACCGGCGGTGGAATTTGACCTTGCGGCCGGTTGCCCGCCGGGTTGCGTTTCAGCGGCGCGAAGGCGTGTTGGGCGGCGTAGGCCGTCTCGGCCACCAATTGGTCAACCCGATTGCGAAACACGGCAAACGCGGCCAGCGAGGGGATGGCCACAATCAGCCCTTCCACCGTGGTCACCAGTGCCAGGTAGATGCCTTGTGCCAAGTCGGCCGCCCGGGCGGCGCCCTGCGTGTTGGCCACTTCGCGAAAGGCGAAGATCATGCCGATAACCGTACCCAAGAGCCCCAGCATGGGAGCGATGTTACCGATGACCGATAGGTACTCGATCTTGCGGAACAACCGGGCCGACTGCTCGGCCGTGGCGTCCTCCATCGCCTTCTCGACTGCCGGCCAGCCACCGTCGGCCTCGGCCAAGCCGGCCTGTACCACGAAGGCCAGGAAGCCGGGCTTCCGCCGGCAGGCTTGATCGGCGCCGGCCAGATTGCCGACCGACAACAGTCCACGCACTTCGTCGCCCAGGCCGGGCGGCATCAAGACGGGCTCGCGGATCGTCATGATATGCTCGATTACCAGCGCCGCCGTGCCGACCGACAAGAGCATGATCAACATCCCCACCGGTCCACCCGCCCAGAGAATATCCCAGAACGACTGCGGCGAATCCGGCTCCTGCTCTTCGGCCGGTGCCGTGGCGGGCGTCCCGGCGACTGGAGTGGCAACCGGAGCTGTTGCCGGCTGCTGGGCAAACGCCAAGCTGGGCAGGCTGATCGATATCAGCGCGACGAGCAGGAAAACGCTATGCCTTGTTTTTCGCAAAATCAGCTCCTTGTTCGATAACGCGTCATGCGGTCGGCGGCAAGTGATTCACCCGTAGCTGGATTCGCAAGAATTCAGCCGCGACGCGAAGACGCGAATTCTTGCGAATCCGGCTACGAAATCGGCTGCTGAGCCATTTTCCGCCGGTTGCCTCACCCTTCACGCTCTCGGCAGCAGGGTTACGCTACTCCTTTGCCATTTCATCCAGACGGCCGCGGGCTTCGGCCGCGCTGCGTGCTTTGGGATACGTTTCAATCAACTCGCGGTAGAGCCGGGCGGCCTTCTTCGTGCGGTCGAGCCGCTCCAGCGAGCGACCCGCGTCCAACAGGCTTTGGGCCGCCAGGGCCCGGTCGCGTGGAAAGAGGATGGGCGCGTGCAGCAATGCCAAGGCGGCGTCCTCCCACTCGCGTCGATGCGCCCGGGCAAGACCCATAACGTAGTACGGGCCGGCCTTGCTGACGGTTGCACTGCCAACGAACCGGTTTCCCGGCCCAGCGGCCTTGATCCGTGCACTGCTTGTGCAAAGATTAATAGGCGACTCGGGTATCGCTTCGATGAGATGGGACCAGGCGGCCAATCGCTGCTCGTCGACCGTCGCCACCTCCGCCCGCCAGGTTTGTGCCAACGCCAGTCGCGCTATCCGCCGGTCAGTTGCCGATGTTAGTTTTTTCAGCCGCGCAAGTGCATCCGCCCGGGCGGCGGTTGGCAACAAGTGGCTGGCGCCCAGCAGTACGGCGGCCGGCATGTCGTCGCGAGCAAGCCACTGCCCGGCGGCACGCTCCAGCGGAACCGACGGCTGCGACGGAATCCAGGCCAGCGGGATGCAATCGAAGTACGGCGTGGTCGGGTCGCTACGGATCAACAGCAGAAACTCTTCACCCGCCACTTCCGGCTGCCCCAATCCACGAAGGCACCAGACCATCCGGGCGGTAATCTGCCGTTGGACCCAGGGCCGGGTTTCGGCCGACCGGACCTCGCGATACAAAGCCAGCGCCCGGGCGAAGTCGTTCTCGCCAAACGCCCGGTCGGCCTCCATCTGCTTGGGGTCGTACTGCGTCTTCACGCTGAGCACCTTATCGGCCGCAAAGGTCTGCCGCCGACCGCCCGGTAATTCCAGCACCAATCCGTCGCCCGTATAGTCGACTATCCGGCCGCCGACCTTCGTGACTCCGTCTCCGCCCGTCGATACGACTACCAGATCCTCGGCGACAGCCGGACCGGCTACCGTCAGAAGCGCTGCAAATAGGGCCAAAGGGCGACGGGCGTTCATCGGCTGTCGTTCCTTCGGAGTGGACGGAACCGAGAGATGTCGACGTAGGCGTGCCGGCCGCCGTTCTGCCGGGCCAGCTTGACTAGGAAATTGCCGGCGTCGGACCGCGGGCCGAAGCCGAACTCGATCGTGTTAATGCTGATGCCGCCCGAGATGCGATTTATCTGGGCCAACTGCCGGGCGGAAAGCCGTGGCTCGTCGGCATCGGTGAGGAAGAAGATTACGTCGGGCTGCATGCTGATGGCCAGCTTGAGGGCCGTTTCGTGTCGCGTGGCGCCGTCGGCGGTGATCGAGCCGATGAACTTGCGGGCGAGCGCCTTGTTCCGATCATTGCCAAAGGCCAGTTTCCCCCGTCGACCGCTGGGGTTGAACACCGAAGGTCGCTCGTTGTAGAAGATTATTTGGAACTGGTGGTTCGTGTCGAGACTTTCCAGGCTGGCGATCATTTCGGCCTTGGCGGCCGCCAGGGCGTTTCGGCCCGATCCGCCCATGCTGCCGGAGCGGTCGAAAACGTAGACGAACTTGTAGCCCTCCCCCTCGACGCCAAACACTCGCAACCGGGCGCCGCCCTTACCCGGCCCGGTCCGCGCCCGTGGTCCCTCGGTCGCTTGGCCCGCCCCGGCTACGCCGCCGCCTTCCAGCGCGGCGACCCCGATCACGCCCCGGGCCTTGGGCAGCACGTCGCTGGGGTCGACCGGCGGCTGGTCGTCGAGCATCTCCTCGAGGCTGGTGGTGCCGGACGCGGCGCTGGGGGTCGAAGCGGCCGCCTCGGCAGCGCCCGGCTCGCCCTGGTACGACTCGCCGTCGGCATCCTGCTGCTTCAGCACGATGCCCACGTCGGCGGTCCGCTCGCTGGAAGCCCCTTGCCGGGGCGCCATTCGTAGCGTCACGCCCAGTACCAACAAGACGACCACGTGCAAAAGCACCGACAGCAGCCAGGACGGCAACGCCGGACGTCGGTCGAGCCGCGTAAACCACGACTCGCCGGAGGGCTGATTGAGAGCGGGCTGTTCCATCGCCTGAAATCCCGAAAAAGCTTGCTGACAAAGCAGTTACGTCGCGCAGGGAATTCTAGACGGCACCCCCTCGGGAGTCAATGTGAATTGCCCGGGGTATCCGAGCTGCGGTGTCCTCGCCGCAGGTGATCGCATGTCCGAGCCGCGGTGTCCTCACTGCGGGTTACGACTAATCTGTGCCTGAGTCTCCAAGCAGAAACTCTTCGACTGGTCGGGCGAGATGGCGGAACTCGGCGGTTGGCATGGCCACGGTGTCCCAACGGGGCGAGATCAGGTGCGTGCTGTCGGCATAGTCCGAGAGCCGGACGGCCACGAAACCGTAGAGCCCCTCGCGGTGCTGGAAAAGCTGCTCGGCCGGCAGCGGCGCCCGATCGCCCACTATGTAATAGGCGAACACCAGAAGGGCACAAAACGACGGGCCGAAAAGCGCTTCCCATTGGGAAAGGCCCGTCAGGTCGTCGTTGGGCGACCAATTCTTCCAGTACTGCTTCTGCCCGTCGCCGGAAGGGAAGCGGCGGCCTTTGA
>CAZDHN010000103.1:0-12980 GCA_964505115.1 uncultured Planctomycetaceae bacterium | reverse complement strand
GGCCGCCAGCAAGAAGGTTTATTCGTTGAAGAACCAGCAGGTTATGCTCGGTCGCGATTTGAGCGGCTCGCGGCGCGAGCAACGAGCACTCGAACGAGATCTGAACAAAATCCAGACTTCATTGGACGGCGCGGAAAAAGCGTTGGCCGGGCAACCGCGGTCGGCCGCCTTAAAGGCACAAGTCGCAAAATTGAAGGCCGACCTCGCGGGAGGAACCAAGGCCGTCGAGGCGCACCGTAAGCAGAATGCGCCCCTCGAAGCCGGAGCCGCCGAACTGGCCGAGAATATCAAGAAGGCCCAGGCCGCGTTCGACGCCACGCGGCTTTGGGATACCGAGTGTCCTTGCCACGATTCGCTGATCCTGGCCGGCGACGTGCTGTTCGCCGGCGGAGCGGGCCAGGTGGTGGCCGTCCAGGCCGGTTCCGGCAAGCTGCTCTGGACCGGCAAGGTTGAAGGGGCCGTCAAAGGGCTCGCCGCCGCCAACGGGCGTTTGTTGGCAAGCACCGACAAGGGGCTCATCTACAGCTTCGCGGGCGCCACGAAAGGGGACAGGTCCATATTTTCGGCCGATGGTTCTCGCAAGAAGACGTCTCTCGGCCGAAAAATGGACCAGTCCCCAGATGGCCGCGCCGGCGGAATCGTCGCCGAGCCGGCCGTCGAGAATCCCTTTGCCGGATCGGCCACCGCCGCGACTTTTGCAAAGGCAGCCGAGACAATTGTCGCCCAGTCGGGCGTTAAGCGGGGCTATTGCCTTGTGGTCGGTTGCGAGACGGGCGAACTGGCATTGGAGTTGGCCAGGCGGACGGATCTGATGATTTATGTCGTCGATCCCGACGCCGTCAAGGTGGCCGCCGCGCGGAAGGCAATCGATGCAAGCGGGCTGTACGGCGCGAGAATCTGCGTCGAACAATGGCCGCTCGACGCGATTCCATACTCCGACTACTTCGCCAACCTGATCGTTTCCGAGACGGCCGTCTTGGGCGGTCCCCTGCCCGGCAAACCGGCCGAACTACTGCGAATGCTCAAGCCGCGCGGCGGCACGATTCTGCTGGGGCAGCCCGCCGAGAGATCAACCAATGCCAAGCCGCTTTCCGCCGAGACGCTTCGGGGCTGGCTCGATCGGTCCGGCTTGCCGGACGGCGCGGTGAGCAACGAGGGCGGAGCCTGGCTCAAGGTGGTTCGCGGGGCGCTGCCCGGCGCCGGCAGTTGGACACACCAGTACGCCAATGCGGGCAACACAACCTGCGGCGACGACAAGATCGTCAAGTGTCCCTTGGGCGTGCTCTGGTTCGGCCACCCCGGGCCGGGCGAGATGGTCAACCGCCACCAGCGTGCCGCCTCGCCACTGGCAACCAACGGTCGGATGTTCGTGCAGGGCGAAAACGTGCTGATGGCTTACGACGTCTACAACGGAGTGCAGCTATGGCATCGTGAACTGAAGGGCGCCATGCGGGTCGACATCTCGCACCGGACCAGCAACATGACCGTCAACGACGAGAGCCTGTTCGTGGCCATCGGCAAGGAATGTCTGCGGTTCGATCCGGCCACTGGCCAAACAACGGCCACCTACGCCATGCCGCCCGACCCCGAAGGCAAAAGTGCCAAGTGGGGATACATCGCCTGCCTGGGCGACACGCTCTACGGAACCCGAAGCACGGCCGCCAACGCCACCGACTGCCTCTTCGCCCTGGATATCGCCAGCGGCAAGATTCGCTGGATCTACGAGGGCAAATACGTGCCGCATAGCTCGATATCGATCGGCGACGGCCGCGTATTCCTCGTCGATAGCAAGATCAGCCCGGAACAACGCGAGCGGGTGATTGAAAGACGTCGCCGGGAGATCGCCAAGCTGCCCGACATTCAGCAAACCATCGCACAACGGGCGCTGGAAACGGCCGACGTGCGGATGGCCGTCGCGCTCGATGCTCGAACCGGCCGCCAGCAGTGGGAAGTGCCGATGGACGTAACCTACTGCGGTGGAACGGGTGGATATCACAACCGCGTGTCGACCATCTACAACAACGACGCCGTGGTCGTCTTCGGCGTCTACATGGACGGCCACTACTGGAAGCAGTTCTTCGCCGGCGAGTTCGCCTCGCGCACGGCAACCGTGCTCTCGGCCAACGACGGCAGGCTGCTCTGGTCGCATCCGGTCGGGCACCGGGTCCGGCCGCTGGTGATCGGCAACACTTTGCATGCCGAGCCCTGGGCATTCGATCTGCATACGGGCCAGCAGAAGCAACGCATCAACCCGATTACCGGCCTGGAAGACAACTGGCAATACGCCCGACCCGGCCATCACTGCGGCATCCCGGCCGCCTCGGAGAAGTGCCTCTTCTTTCGCTCGGCCTGCTTGGGTTACTACGATCTCGTGAACGATTCCGGCACGATGCATTTCAGTGCCCAGCGGCCCGGCTGCTGGATCAATTTCATTCCGGCCGACGGCCTGCTGCTGTTTCCCGAGGCAAGTATCGGCTGCATGTGTGCCTTTCCGAATATGTGTACCGTCGTCTTCAAACCGACCGAAGAGAACAAAGCCTGGTCGATGTACAGCACGCCCGGCCCGATTACGCCGGTCAAACGGCTGGCGATCAACCTGGGCGCGCCGGGCGACCGGAAGGACGCGGCCGGCGGGCTCTGGCTCGGTTATCCGCGACCGTATAGCGGACGGCTGGTGCTCGGGCTGAAGCTGGGAGCCAGCTTCTATCCCGGCGGCCGGTTCACGCGGAGCGATTCCACCTATACGAATATTTCCGGGAGCGACGATCCCTGGCTGTTTGCCTCGGCGGCAAACCGCTTGCGGAAGTGCGAGATTCCGCTGCTGGAAGAGAACGACGGAACGGCCCTTTACCGCGTGCGGCTCGGGTTCGTCGACACGGAAAACAAGGAGCCCGGCCGGCGAGTTTTCGACATCAAGCTACAGGGCAAGCTAGTCGAGGAGAACTTCGATATCGTCAAGGCGGTCGGCGGACCAAATCGGGCCGTCTTCCGAGAGTTCGACGGCGTTGAGGTTACCGATAATCTGGCCGTCGAGCTGATCGCCAAGGTCGCCAAGCCGGAAGAGAACCAGTATCCCGTCCTGCAAACGGTCGAGGTCAACCGGAAGCGGATGCTTTCGCTGGGATGCTCGACGCCCGATTTCCTCACCAGCAGCATGGAGCCCAAGCAGTCGGGCGAGATTCAGCTTGTAAATCTGCGCGGCACACCGTTTGAAGGCACGCTCCAGTGCCTCGTGCCCGACGGGTTCAAGCTGTCGGCTACGCGAACCCCGATCAAGTTGCCGGCCGGCCAGCGGATGAACGTCCCGATTGAATTGGCCGTCGATAGCCAAACGCCGGCGGCGAAGTATACGCTGGCCATTAAGTTGCTTCGTGCCGACGGATCGGTCGAACTGGAACGAAGCTCGCCGATCGAACACCTGGGCCGGCGGGGGCGGCTCATAGTGCCGGCCGTCGAAGACGTTTACGTCAACCACGGATACCCGGCGAAGAACCATGGTCCCGCCGCCGTTATACTCGTCGACGGCGGACACCAGGCGATGGGCGACGTTAGCCACAACCTGGGCTATCTGAAGTTCCGGTTGGACGTGCCGGGCAAGCCGGTCTCCGTTCGATTGCGTCTGTACAACGCGGGCAACCCCAGCGGCGATTCCGGCCGCATTTGCCTGGTCACCGAGCCTTGGAACGAACTGGAGATCAACTACAAGAACCGTCCCAAGCCGGGCAAGGAACTCGCTCGAATCGGAGCGGTCGCGGAGAATCAGGTCGTCGACCTGCCATTGAAGCTCGACCTGACGGGCAAGAAGGAACTCAGTCTGATCATCGACCCCACCAGTTGCGACGGCATCGACTACCTCACCCGCGAAGGCGGCCACGCGGCCGAACTGATCATCGAATACGAGCCGAAGGAGTAGCTACCGACCGTACTCGTCACGCTCCGCGTGACGAACCTGCATCACGCGGAGCGTGATGAGTACGCCCCTTACCGGACCTCGGCCACCTTTTCCGTTTCGGGGTCGGGCTCGTTGGGGTCCCAGGGAGTGAATACGCGCTCGTTGTAGATCGCCAGGCCATGCAGGGCGTGCATCAGGCCGGCGATATTGCGGGTGTTCATCGACGTGACGTCCCAACCGTAACGCCGGTTGCCCGCCAGGGCGGCCACGTAAGCGACCGCTTTGACCACGCGGGGATCCTCCAGTCGGGCTTCCGGCAGCGAGAAGGCGAGCCACTCGAGGATGTGGCCGGTTGAATAGAGCCGTTCGGCCGGCGTGCCATCGCTACCCCGGTAGGCGAAGAAGCCGGGGTGCCAGCTTCCGTCCGGGTTCTGCAAGCTCAAGGCATGGTCCTGAAATTCGGCCACGTACTTCCGCGCCCGAAGAAACTCGCCCTGGATCGGGTTCTTGTTCCTGACCCGGCGGGCCAAGGCATGGCTCAGGGCGGTCAGACCGTGCGTTTCAATTGCGGTCCCCTTCGCGGCCGCCTGGGAAAGTTCCTCTTCGACCATCTTTTCGATCGACCAGTCGTCGCCCGTCCGGCTTTGCCACTTTTCGCCGGCCGGCAGGTAGTACGAAAGTGCAATCAGTCCGGACGACATTGGCCGACCGGCGCGACAGTCGAGTTTCTCCTCCTCCACCAGATCGCTCACGCTGCGCACGTTCTGCTCCACGCGGATCGGATAGTCGGCCGGCACTCGCGATTGGGCCAGCAAGGCCAAGAGATGTGCGGGGGAGTCCTGCAACCCGTATCCAACCCGAGCAACAATCCGGTCTTCCGTGGGCTTAAGCAACTCGAACCCGGCACACGGATAGTTCCAGCATAAGCAAGTGATACCGTTGATCTTCTCGCCGGACGGGCTGCCGATGCGCACCTCGCTCTCACAGCCCAAGGGCAGGGATGCGTAGATCATCTCGACCGCCGTGTTGTCGCGAGTATTGAACGGCCTGCGCTGGACGGCCTCCAATACGCGGCGAATCTGGTCCCGCAGCGCGAGCATCTCCTTGCTCGGGGGCGTCCGAGTCTCCGGCTCGGCTGCCGCTTCCAGCTCCTCGTCCGCCGACATTTCCAACGCTTCTTCCTCCGGCTCGTCCGCGTCCTCTTCCAACCGGTCAGTCAACGGTTTTGCGTCGGCAGAGTCCTCGTCGGCAGAGTCCTCGTCGGCAGAGTCCTCGTCGGCAGAGTCCTCGTCGGCGTCAATACCGAATTCGTCGGAGCCCATTGCGTCAAGAGTGTTCCCCGTTGAGAGGGCAGGTCCCTCGTCGGCGGCAATCGGCGCGACGGCCACGAACAACACGCACGCCAACAATAGGCAAACCGACAGGATCCTCGTGCCGAGCATGAAAGACTCTCCTTTGACCATTGGTGATTGCACGCACAAACCTAGTCGGCTCACGAGCCAAGCATTGCCTGTTCGGCCGACTTGGCATCGGACTTTTCGTCGGACGTTTCGTCCGACTTCCCGGCGGTCTCGTCCGCCTCCTCGTTCCTGGGCCGGTCGATAATGAAGCCGCCGGCCGAACCGCGTTGGACGTAGCTGCTGTTGCGAGCCCCGCACCCGTATTTATCCTCGCCACCGTAATCGACCACGAAGCTGAAGTTGCCGCCGCAGTAGGGCATTTCGTGATAAGTGATGTTCCCCGACGCGTTTCCTTGTCCTCTGCCGCTGTAGACATCGTCGCCGTTGTAGTCGAAGATGGCACCCAAGCCGGCCTGGGCCCCGTTGCCCTGCGTGCCGCCACCGGTTGCCTCGTAGCGGTCGCTTCCGGCAAAATCGCAAAGTATGCCGACGGCAACGTCCCAAGCAAAGCCCGTGCCCATGATCGTGCCGCCATAGCTGTCGTTACCGGCGTCGTCGAAGCAGAACCCCAAGGCGTAGTGACAGCCGAACCCGACCGCGAAGCGTTGGAACCGTTTTTCGGTCCTCGGCCCGCCGGCGTAAGCCTTTCGAGTGGCGCCCAGGCGTTGATCGTTCCCTCCGAAGTCGCGGGCGAAGCCCAAGCCGAGCCAGTAGCCTCCGCCGTGCGAGATGTAGTCGTACTCGTAGATGTCGTCGCCGGCGCCGTCGAAGATAACTCCGATTCCCCCGTTGGCCACCTGCCGAATACCGGCTCCGATGCCTTGCCCCCAACCTTCGTAGCCGGGCGTTTCCTCGTATGAGTCGGGGAAGAGGCCGCCGGTGTAGTAATGATCCTTGCCGCGGAGATCGGTAAGCATTCCAAACCCAATCGGCCCTCCAAAACCTTGGGTCCACATGGCGCCGTGATACTCATCGTCTCCGTCGTGATCGATGAGAATCCCCAGCCCGCCGATAGCCTGCCCCTGGACGCGGCGAACGCCCACGTAACCGTCGTTTCCGGCGTAGTCTATCAGGATTCCGGCCCCACCCAGGCAAGAGCCCTGGGCGACATCCTTGGCCTGGTAGAGGTCGTCGCCCGCCACGTCGAGCAACATCGAGATACCCAGCACCGCGGCACCTTGTACGCCCGGCTTGGTGCCCTGGTACTTGTCGTCTCCGTCCAAGTCGATCACGATCAGGACGGGTCGGGCCGGCGAGACGGTGCCTTCGTAGTAGATATCATCTCCACCCAGGTCGATCACCACGTTGACGTCGGGCATTCTGTCCAACTGATAGGTGTTTTGGCCTCGGCCGCCGATGAGGATATCGCCCGACGGAGTGCTGATCCGCCGCGTCAGTGGCCCGGTGGCACCGTCGACGGAGATCGCCTCGTCTTCCTCGTCGTCCAGCGTGGCCAGTTGATCGAGCAGATCCCGACCGGTCAAGGGCACCAGGGCACGAGCGGCAGAGACCATCGCGCCGCGGTCGATTTTCTCCAGCACGTCGCACAAGCGGCGTCCCATGCCGCGGTTCGACAAGGTGTGCCCCACCCGGTTCTGGGTGCTGAGCACTGGAGCCAGGTTTCTCGTGAGGTCCTTGATCTGGGAGTGAGTAAGCGTCGAGAGAGCTTCGGCGTAGTCCACCTGGGCCTCGGTTAGCGACTGCCGGACCGTCTCCAAAGCGTCGGCCGAAGAGGTGACCGGCGGGAAGGAACGAGGCTCCGGCGTCGATACGTCGAGCTTGGTGCCGGCTATCGCCAGGGCACGGTCCAATCCCTCGTGCTCGTCAAGAACGGCACCGTAGAGCTCTCGGGTGAACTTTTCCGCCTCGGCCGGTGCCGTCAGCGGGTTGCGGAGCAGGTGATCGTACCAACTCAAGCGGCAATTGCCCGTAACTTCCGACGTTCGCCGCGTGCCCGCCGTTTCGTCGAGCTTTCGAGCGGCGTAGCCGCGGAATCTGGCGAACTTCGAGCCGATATTGCGGCGTTTCAAGCCCGCCACGATTTCCTCGCCCAGAAGCGTCATCATTCCCGGGGCAAGCGGCTCGCCGAGCGACGCGGTAGTCTCGCTTGCCTCGGAGCCACCCTCTTCCTCTGAACTTCCGCTCCCCTTGGCAGATGCTTTCGCGTCGGCCGAGTCACTTTTGTCCGACGCCGACTTTTCCTTGTCGGGCTGCCGTGGCACTGACTGCACGGGTTCGTCATCGGAGTTCTCGTCTTCCGGCTCCGTGGCGTCGCCCGACTGCATATTGTCGACCAGTTGCGGCTCGCCACCCGGCGAACCGAGGTTCTCGCTCGGCGTGAATTCGTCGAGCAAGAGGATATCGTCGGGGGGTAGAGCGTCACTGGCCGACGTGTCGCCCCACACGCCCGTTACGAGCGTCCATGCCAACACGCATTGGAGTACAACGGCGAAGCTCATAAGCAGTCCGTCAAGCCGGACACTGCGTTTCATTGTGTATCTCCTGGTCGTGCAACAGCCAAGCCCCGGTTGTTCATCTACAGCCTTCCAAGTGTCGCACGGCAATCAATGAGGCAATCCGATACTCACGTCCGGGACAACCGAGAGTAACTATCCGTTAAGCATTAACAATACATCAGATGGGGCTAGTGGTCTGTCCACTTTGACATTACCAGTAGCTGGATTCGCAAGAATTCAGCCCGTCGGACGCTAATCTGAACTTTTGCAAGTTCAGCTACTAGTAATGTCAACATAGACAGACCACTAGCTATATCTGCCGGTCGGGCCCTTGGGTACAAGTCGGTTGCGGACGCAGTGGAGGGCGTGTGCGAGGAAGCGCCTTTTTTTCCGGTTCGGCACGTTACGACCCGTTTCTTTAGTTCACGGTTTGTAACCCGCATTTCTCGCCCAGCATCTGCTGCGGCGACGAAGTTGCCCAGGAATCCGGGCCAAAATCAACAAAAACGACTCATGTTCTCCCACTGTGACTTCCAGTGTGGGGACGTCGTCTCCGGTGTCTACGGGAAGAAGCTGGACGAGGCGCTTTGCGTAAAGCCGCCACGCATATCTCCTGCCGGTTGTGCTGCAACTGCCGGGCGCTGACCATCTCGAAACCCCAGCCGCGAATGCGACGCAAGAAGTCGGGAATTTCGTCGGTCCGTGCCCACTCGAGCGGTTTCAGCGTAAGCAGCATCCCGCGAATACGTATCTCGCGGTGGGTTACGATTTCCTCCACGGCGTCCAGCGTGTATTTGGGCGATACGTTCATGTCGGCCGTCAACCAACGTATCTTGCGGAACTCGCGACGGCGAACCTGTATCACCCGACGGCGAATATGGGTGAACCGTGGGTGTCCCAAGACGTCCGGATGCATTTCGGCCGGATCGATACCGGTTACGTAGAACCCGTGGCTTAACAACGCCTGACTGGCTCCGCCCGGCGCGCTGCCGATCTCGGCACATTTGGCCCCCTCGGAAATCGGCAACTCGGACCATCGCAGGGCCTCCTCCATCTTCAACCAAGCCCGGCTGACCGCGTCGTCGGGGAGTTCCAGCGGAAGAATACCGCCCGGCCACCGTGACGCGACTGATCGGACCCGATGATAGCCAACCCACCACTCGTTTGGCTCGACCAGGACGCAATCGAGCACCAACTCGCTCCGTCTGGCCGGCTCGGGCGTCGTAACGTCATTGGGCTCAAGCAGTTCCGGCTGACTGCAATTACGCCGGATCGCTGCCTCCGCCTCGATTACCTTCTCCGTCAATGCTGGGCCGACGCCGCCCGCTTCCGATCCGCTCGAGTCGCGAGCCCAAACGTGGAGTCGTCCCGCCGGTCGCTCGGCGTACAATTCCCAGGTTGCCCGGGCCGCCTCGTCGTAATTGTCGCCGGACACTTTGCCGAGCGAAAACCCGTAAGACCGGGCGAACACTGATCGTAAATTGAAATCGTCGGCCAAACCGTGCTCGGCCGGCAGCTTGAACGTCAGGAAGCCGGGCCGGGAGTAGGCAAAGCGGAAGTCGGGCCACTCGCGGGCCAACTCTCGCTTCAGAGCCCCTTCGGCACCAATCTGGCATGTAGTGAAAAGGAATTGCGGATTGTCGGGCATATGGTCCAGTGATGTTGCATGAAGTTATGACATGGCTGCTATAAAGCGGCGACCGTTGGTCGCGCTGGAAGTCTCGGAGAACCGCATGCCTTTGGTCCCGTGCGCGACCAACGGTCGCGGCTTTGTAGGATGCGTATTGGGACGGGTGGGGAGTTTACGGCGCCAATACGGTAATTTTCAGCGGGTTGGCGGCCGCGCCGTCGGCGCCGCGCACGACGATTAGTTCCGCGTTGGTGGGACCGGCCAAGGGGAGATTCGGCAGCTTCACCTGAACGCCCAGATCATACCAACCGAGTATTTCGGCCTGCATCTCGATGCCGCCCATGTGGAAGAGGACCTGCCCCGGCTCCGGACCGAACCCCTCGCCAGCCAACAGCACCTGGGCTCCGGCAGCCGCCTGGCGTGGGTCGATCTCGAATGCGGCCGGATCGACCGGCAGGATGTCGGCCTGAGCCAGTTGCACGCCGTTGTTGTCTTCCGATACTTCGCCGATTTTCCGCCCGGCGTCGATCAGCACGTGAAGCGTGGTGAACGGAACCGGGTTGCCCTCCGCATCGCGATCCATCTCGTAAACCTCGATCGGCAGGCGAATGTCGACCGATTGCGTGTCGTCGGCCTCGACCGCAATAACTTGAACGCCGGCCCGCGGCAGCCCCGTCGCCAAACGTTTGTCCTTGGCGGCCAGCAGCATCACGTCCATCGGTTGCGTGACCGGCTCCTGGCTGTTGTTGCGAAACCAAACCCGATAGCGGGGACCAAGCTTCTCTTCCGGATGACCCGGATCGACAAATCGCACGGCCAGCAACTGCAAGTCGGGCTTCACCCCGACCGCAACCGGCTCAACGTCTACCCAAGTGCCGCTAGCAACCACGGGCAGCGGCTGCCAGACGGGGGCTTGCCAGTAAACCCAAGTGCTACAGGGTTGGTAGACTATCGGTCGGCACCAGATTGGTCGAGGATCCCAAAGCGGATGACAACTGAACCCCCAACTCCAGCGAACCCAGTTATTCCATGTCGGATACCAGCAGAAATGCGCGTAGGCACCCGGCCCGTGATAGTAGTATCGCGGTCCGTAACCGTAGAACCTGAAGCTATTGTGTAGATAACTCGACCCTACCCGACCGCGATAGTGGCTGTAAGGATGGTAACCGTGCATGCCATGATGCTTCGCGCCGCCGCCGTGACGGGGCGAATGATGCGACTTGGCCAGATGGTCCAAGCCGGCCGCTTTGGGCATCTTGTTGGCGTGCTTGTGCAGGTTGAGCCTGCGAGCCACGTCGCCCTTCTGACTCATATGGAACTGGTCGTTGAGCCGGACCTGTTGGGCGACCGCGCCCTTGGTGATCCGGTCGAGTTCACCCGACTTGTACCGCTCGGGAAATCGCTGTTTAGTCAGATGCGACCAGGCGGCCTTCCCGCCACCTTGACCGGACTTGCCGTGTACCTGCTTGCCGTATCCCTGCTTGCCGTATCCCTGCTTGCCGTATCCCTGCTTGCCGGGCCCGGACTTGCCAAACTCCCGCACTCGCATTCCGTGCTTTGCCTCTCGCGACTTGCCAGTGCTACTCACCACACCCGACTGGCCGCGGCCCGCGCCCGGCTTGCCCCTCGGTGCTCCGATGGCTTCCGGCCCGGAGCCGTGTCGGTGCTTTTGGCCATGTTTGCTTCCCGCGATCCGCTTGCGAATGTCGGAGAGCGAAGGCTTTCCGCTGATCGGCTTGGAAACGCCCGGCGTTGGGCTGAGTTTCGGCCCGCTGTAACCGCGATTGGAAGATCGCGGCGGGGCCGGCGTGGGCTTCCGCTTTGCTTTAGGTATATCACCGGCAACCTTTGCCCGGCCGCGGCCCGCGGCCGGTTCGCCCTTCGGGGTGCCGATAGCCTCCGGCTTTGCTTCCGGTCGGGCTTGTTTACCACGCTCGCCGCCCCCCATCCGCTTACGAATCTCCGCCATCGAAGGCTGCTTGGCCGCCGGCTTGACGACCCGCGGTCGCGTCTGGACATTCGGACTCGGTGGCGTCGGCTTGGATACCTGGGGTGTAGCCGCCTTTCTCGTCTGGACCTTCGGAGCGGTAGGCGCCGGCTTCGACGCCCGAGGTGGAGCCGGCTTGGGCTTCGCCTGACGCGACTGGCTAGCCTGGCGACCTTTGGCAAGGTCGGACATCTGGCGGCGAATTGCATCGAACGATGGGCGAGCCGACGACTCGCCGGTCTGCCGCGATGCCGATTGGCCGGTACGACTCGGTCGGGCGACAGCCTGGGATCGAACCCTTTCCATCGCTTGACGCCAGGATTGCTGGGCCGCCGATTTCCCGCGAGATGGAACGGCCGCCGGGCGAGGCGTGGACTTGACCGCCGGCCCGCTTACTTGCGGACGGGCTGTTTGCCTGGGGGCGGGCAGGGCAACCGAGGAGCGCGGGGCTCGTTGCCGTTCGGCCGAACTGACGGCACTCGACCGGCTCGGCGACCTAGAGGAGCGCGAGGCTCGTTGCCGTTCGGCCGAACTGACGGCACTCGACCGGCTCGGCGACCTATTGGAGTGGCTGGGTGGCTTGTGCGACTGCCGATGTGCCGGTGTCTGCACGGCCGACCGACGTTGCGAACTGGCGGCTCGGCCGGCCGATCGGTCGGCGTGTTCTGCTGCCGCGGCGCGCCCCCCTTGCTTCGACTCTTGCGACCGCCGTCCCTTCGCCGCGTCGGCGGGCCCGCCGATCGACAGCATTCCGACCAGACCGCAGCACAACAGCAATACCAACCGCACTCGGGACCCCCGGTTCGACCAGGGGAAAATACGTAAAGTGGTCATGGCTTTCTCCCTGTTCTACGACCGTAATTATACCAGTTTTTTCGTAAATTGACCATGCACGAAATGTGTCAATCGGTGGGATGGGGGCAATTTGCGGTTGGCATCACTTTGAGGGCAAGGGGAACTGGGGAGGGAAGAGGAAGAAGGGGGAGAAGCAGAAAAGGAAAATGGCAAAGGGGGAAACGTTGGGTGGAGGTTCCAAGTTTCTGAAAAGACCCGGGTGGCTTCCATGAAAGCCCGAAAAACGCGGTTTACACCCCCCTGGGTGACCCCCGCCGGGCAGCCGGCTTTCTAAGGAAGCGAAAAGAGCCTATAATAATAAGTTCAGCACACGTTCAAGCGTTGCCACTATAACCGGGCGATAGAGATCGCCGGGAAACCAAATATCTTGAGAGAACCAGAGAAAATGAACAGGCCAGAAGACAACGACCATTGGGACATTCTTGCGTCCGACTTGGGTTCGCCCCCCCCATCCAGGGAGCCTGCAAAGGAGGAGCCGCCAAAAGAAGAACCGCAAGCGGAAACGCCCAAGCCGCAGCCCCCTAAGCCCGAATTGCCAAAGCCCGAGTTGCGAGAGCCCCCGGCCGCGCCAACTCCAAAACCGGCACCACCCAAACGCATCGCAAGCGCTTGGGGCGCGTTGGCCGACCAATTGGGAATATCCCGTTCAGACAAGCCCGCCGAGGCGCAGCCTGCTCCGGAAGCGCCATCTGAAGCGCCCGTGGTCGAAGCGCCCATCGTTGAAGCGCCCATCGTTGAAGCGCCCATCGTTGAAGCGCCC
>CAZDHN010000102.1:0-13006 GCA_964505115.1 uncultured Planctomycetaceae bacterium | reverse complement strand
GTGGTCACCGGCGAAACGGCCATTCATAGTTTCAGAACGCGGCTGAAATTCGGCCGGTTTCTTGCCATGCTGACGATCGCCGGCGTGGTGCTCGGCCAGTGGAACTCGCTCTCGGGTATTTTGGGGCTCTCGGCAAACGCACTGTACGAGGTCGCTCGGCTGTTCGTGCCCGGCCTGGCGGCGGACGGCTATTGGGCCGTGTTGGGTATCGCCGTGGCCCTGATTCTGACAATGTACGCGTTTCTGCTGGTCGGCCGCTATTCCTTCTTCGAGAAGGTGTTGGTGGTCTTTGTCACGCTGATGGGCGTCTCCTTTCTGATCTCCATGTTTATCGTGATGCCGTCGCCGGGCGAGATTGCCGCCGGACTCGTTCCCAGCATCCCCGGCGGTAGCGGTGGGCGGATGATGGTGGCCGCCTTCGTGGGCACGACGATGGCCGCGCCGACGTTCGTTGTCCGCCCGCTCTTAATGCAGGGTAAAGGGTGGAACGCCTCGAATACCGGGAATCAGTCGCGAGACGCGGCGGTCGCGGCCCTTTTGATGTTTCTTATCAGCGCGTCGATTATGGTTTGCGCCACGGGTGCCCTGTTTCACGAAGGCAAGACGATTACCAGGGTGCTCGATATGGTTACCACCCTGGAGCCGATCGCCGGACGCTATGCGGTGGCCATTTTCATGGTCGGCGCCCTCTCGGCCGGTCTGTCGTCGATCTTCCCGATCATGATGGTGTGCCCGCTGCTGATCGCCGATTATCGGTCGGGCAAACTCGACACCAACTCGAAAATGTTTCGAATACTCTGCGGCGTGGCCTGTCTGGTTGGGCTGAGCGTGCCGGTGTTGGGAGCCAATCCGATCGCCGCGCAAATCGTCACCCAGGTGGCCAACGTTTTCGTGCTGCCGCTGGTGATAGGCGGCATCATCTATCTGGTCAACCAGAAGCACATGGGTCGGCATCGCGCCGGAGTGCTCCTTAATTTCGGCTTGGTGGCGGCGTTTGTCTTTTCCTGCATCATTTCCTATACCGGCGTACTTGCCTTGAAGGAAACATTTTTCTGACGCATCTTATGAACTCTATGAAGAAGGGACCTGTTGTCATGAAGAAGAATCGCTTTTGCCGTCCAATTGTCATAGTGGCCTGCCTTGGTTTCACGTTCCTCGTGGCGTCTCCGATGGCCGCCGACGCACCGAGCGACTGCAAAGCTCTGCGGCCGGTTCCGGTGAATTTCGCACCGGGCGCGAAATACGCCGACGAGACCCGTCGTTTCCAGGGCATTCCCGGCATCGAACGCGCGCCCAACGGGCGGCTTTGGGCCACATGGTATGCCGGGGGAAATGGTGAAGGGCCGGAAAATTACATGCTGCTGACGACCAGTGGCGACGATGGCAAAACCTGGTCGAAACCCAAGCTGGTTATCGACCCGCCAGGCAATGTGCGCGCCTTCGATCCATGTTTGTGGCTCGATCCCGACGGGCGGCTCTGGTCGTTTTGGGCACAGGCGATTAGTCACGTCAGTGGCCGGGTAGGAACCTGGGCGATTGTGACCGACAACGCCGATGCGGAGACGCCGAACTGGTCGGAACCGCGTCGGCTCTGCGACGGAATCATGATGAACAAGCCCGTCGTGCTGGACTCGGGCGGCTGGCTACTCCCCACCGCTCTCTGGGGCAGGAACAACGGTGATATGGTCGTCGGTTCCACGGACAAGGGCGATTCCTTCAAGCTGATCGGAACGGCCAACGTCCCGGCCGCCCATCGAAACTGCGACGAACCGATGATTGTCCAACGCAAGGACGGTAGCCTTTGGATGCTCGTTCGCACCAACTACGGCATCGGCCAAAGCATTTCGACCGATGGAGGAAAGAACTGGAGCGAATGCAAACCATCGTCGATCCAACACCCGGTCGCGCGGTTCTTCATCCGCCGCCTCAAGTCCGGCAAGCTATTGCTGGTCAAGCACGGCCCGCTCGACAAGCGTACCGGCCGCTCCCACCTGACGGCCTACCTGTCGGACGACGAGGGCAAGACGTGGCGGGGCGGCCTGCTCTTGGACGAGCGAAGCGGCGTGTCGTATCCCGACGCGGTACAGAGCCCGGAGGGCAAGATCTATCTGATCTACGACTACTCCCGCACCGGAGCGAAACAGATCCTGATGGCCGTCTTCACCGAGGAGGCAGTGGCCCAGGGAGCCGCCAACTCGAAATGCCGGTTCCGTCAACTGGTCAACCAGGCAACCGGAACAAAATAGCGGGCGGATGACTAACGCGGTCGGGTGTGACCGGTCAGTAGTACCAATGTCGAAACGACGATACCCAGCGCGGCAATCGGCAGGAATCGAAGCTCTTGGTTGTAGGCCGTGACCAGGTCGACGGACCATCCCAGCGGCGGGGCGACGATCGCCACGAAGAGGCTCTTCGCCTGCGATTCGATGCTCAAGACGGTCGCCGTTTGCGCCGAATCGGCATGGGATGCCACCCGACCGATAAGAATCGGACGCCAGAGATTCTGAAGTACCGTCAGCAGCACGAATGCTCCAATGGTCACCGCGGGGAATCCCGCAAGGATCCCGGCGGCCATAAGAATGAATACCGCCAGGTCCAACTGCCAGAGCAGTCGGGCGGAGCGGTCCTCTCCGCCGCAATTCTTGGCGAACCCGCCCGCCCCGCGCGACGCGAAGCTGCTCAACAAGTGCATCACGAAGAACACAACGCCCACTCCGATAGCCACGCACTGACTCTCTTGCAGATCGAAACGTTTCCCAATCGCGAGCATCAACGGCAGCGCGAGGCAAGCGGCTTTGATTACCGGCTGAATGTAATCCTTGCCCGAGCGAAACAGGCCCTCGAACCCCATCGATTCGACCAGCAACCTTCTCAAGGGGCGAAAGCTGAAACTCCGCGCGACCGACGAGAAGAGCGTTCGCAGAACGCCGTCCGACTGTTCACCCCGTTGCCGTGGGCCGTCGAGATAGGCCGGGTAGCTAATCAGGTTTACGATGTTCAGCAAGTACGGAACGATGCAGAACAGGAATACGCTCGAGTATTGCTCGGTGTGAAACACAATGCCGGTGGCAACGATAACGCTGGCGGCCGACCCCAGCTTGCTCCAGGAGCGTGTCCGGCCGTAGACGGCGGTCTTCTCCGCGAGCCTGTCCTGGCGTTCGAGCCAGTCGAAGATCATGGCTTTGTGCGTTCCGGTCCGGAACGCTTCACCCATGGCGAAGAGCCACATTGCCAGGAAGAGCGTCCAGAGTTGATCGCAGAGCCCGAAAATGGCGAACGAGCCGATGTAGGCGAGGAAGGAGACGATCATCGAGCGTCGTCGCCCCATCACGTCGGCAACCGCGCCGCCGGGAATCTCGATCAGATTGATGCAAATCGCCCGAAAGCCAATCAGCACGCCGATCATCCCGAACGAGAGGCCCTTCTGGCAGAAGGCCAGGATCAAGAACGGATCGTAGTACTGCTGGTTCTTTAAGAACCCGTACAGGCAGAAGCGGAACAACATCAGACGCGGCCGGCTCAACGTTCGGTTTCCTCGCGGGGACACACGGGGCGGCTACAACCATGATACCATTTTTGCTTTACGCGTGATTGTGCAATGAGTATCACGTCTTCGGAGCCGCCCCGTCCTCGGGGCGGGTACTGGTCGAGCGTCATAACTCGCGGCGAGGACGCCGCGGCTCGGATATTGCGTCGGCGCGATCAATCGCCGGATGGGTTGCGAAAGCCGCGCATTAAGTGAATAATCAGGTCTTTTGCGAAAAGTCTCCCCCTCCCAAAGGAAGAGGGGACCTATTGTCGGCGGCTTTGCGCAACAATAACTGTTCACGACCAGTCCCCATTGTAGGGAACGTTTGGAGAAATGACCGTCTGATGCGTCGCCATGCCATTGGGATGATTGCCATAGCGCTGCTCTTGGGAGCGGCGTGTTTCTTGATTTGGCCGCCCGACGGCGCCGCCGCTCAGCAGCTTGAGACGGCCTGCCGGCGCGTGGGACTACTGATGGGCGCGTTGTGGCTGGCCTATCCGCAACTCTATCGCATGCCCGGCTGGCTCTGGACGGCCCTGCCCGTGCTGGTGGTACTGCTGGCCTTCCGCCCCAGGTGGCTCCTGCTGGCCGTCCCCCTAGTCATCGTCCTGGCGATTCTTAAGCCGAGAATTGGGAAACGGAAGAACCCTCGCAAGTGACCATCCACTTGCCATTTCCGACTTCCGACCTCCTAGTTCCGACCTGCCTAGATTCGGTCGAGCGTGTCGAAC
The DNA here is from genome assembly GCA_964505115.1 of uncultured Planctomycetaceae bacterium. GTDB lineage: Bacteria > Planctomycetota > Planctomycetia > Pirellulales > Thermoguttaceae > CAZDHN01. Next base: position 8,746 of record CAZDHN010000102.1, on the reverse strand, counting down.
CAGCGGGCCAATTCGGCCGTTTCGGCGGGGGTGAGGTCGCGAGGCGTTTCGCCCAGCTTCTTGACGATGACCGGGTACTTCATCTCGCGGAGTTCGGCGACCGCCCGATCGATCCGAGATAGCTCCGACTCCTTGCCGGCCGTGGCGATGTAGATTGCCAGGCGGCGGCGCGGATTGGTGTCGGGCGCTTTGCCGGGCTGCTGGGTCGTGGCGATGCTTGCCACGGCGGCAATCGAGGAGCGCGGATTGAAGGCCAACTGGTAGGCCAGCTTGCCGCCGTCGCCCCGGCCGCAAACCGCCACTCGCGTCGCGTCGACCGCATAGGTCGAGGCCAGCTTGCGCATGGCGGCGCCGATAACGGCCGGCTCGTCGTCGGCCCATTTTTTAGGATCGGCCGACTTGGGCACGAGGAGGATCAGTTCGTGCCGGTCGCAGTGCGGCTTCCAGCTTGCGATCAGCTTCGCATGGTCGACGCCACCCTCTCCGTGCAGCCAGACGACAACGCCGTATGGAATCGTCGGGTTGTAGTTTGCCGGAATGTAGGCGTGGACTTCGTTTTTGTGCTTCTCCAGCTTCAGCGGAACGCTTCCCACGGCCGGCAGCTCGGTCTTGATCGGCTTGCCGGGAGCGTGCGCCGTCGGTAGATCGCCCGACGACATATCTTCAGGCAGGGTCTCCAACTTAACCGTCAGCTTGAGCATTTCCGAACCGCGGCGGATCTCCAGCGGCAGCTCCTCGCCGGGTAGATATTGGCCAACCTTGGCGCGGAGCGCGGCTATGCTCTTGACGGGCTCGCCATCCAGCGAGACGACTTGGTCGCCCGGCTTAACGCCCGCCTTCTCGGCCGGACCACCCGAACAGACGAAGCGAACGGTCACGGGCTCCGGCTCGGCCTTCTTCGCTATCGGATTGGTCAGCGGCTTCGCTACCGGCTTGGCCTTTTTCGGCTTTTCAGGTTCGGCGGCCGTCGTCTCCTTCGGCTTCGCTTCGCCCGGCATGATCGGCTTCTCTTCGACTTTCTTTTCTATCTTGGGTGCCGGCTTGGCTGGCTTCTCTTCCGCCTTCTTCTCCGGCTTGGCCGATTTATCGTCGACTTTTTTCGGTTTCGGCCGCGGCTTGGGCGGCGAACGGAGCGGGCGCATGGGCACGATGCCTAGCGTCGTCCGTTGGTACGGCTTGAGCTTGGCGACCAGGGTAAGCTCGTGCTCGATCCGCTTGTCACCGCGCATCACGACAACGAGGATCGACTGGCCGGCGTAGCGGCGGCTTGTTTCTTCTTTGACCTGCGCGGCCCGGGCGATTTTGGCGCCGTCGATTTCGACGATCTTGTCCTTCTTCCGGAAGCCGACTTCGTAGGCGGGCGAGTTGGGCGGGCAGGCGCCGATTACGGCGTCCGCCGTCGCCAGATTGCGGCTAGCGAAGGCGATACCCATCAGACCCGTGTGCAACTCTTCGCCCTTCTTGAGCCTGGGCAGGATCTTGAGGAGATGCTCGGCGGGGATGGCCATTCCGATGCCCGAATCGTACCACTCGACGCCGGCCATTTCGCTGGCCGACTTGGGCGAGAGCGGCGCGAGCACGCCTAGCACGCGGCCGGTGATGTCGATAAGCGGTCCGCCGTAGTTGCTCGGCGAGACGGCGGCGTCGGTCTGGATCGCCTTACCCCAAACTCGATTGACGGCGCTGAGTATGCCGACCGAGACGTTCGGCCGATCACCCTCGAACGTGCGCCCCACGGCAAGCGTCCATTGGCCGACTCGCATTTCCTTGTGCGGCACGATTTCGGGGACGGGTAGCGGTTTGTCAACGGCGATCTTCAAGAGCACCAACATGCGATTGCGATCGGTGGCCACGAGTTCGGCCGGCTTGCGCTGCCCGTCGGAGAGGCGGACGAGGATCGAGGCGGGTTTGTTGATGAAATTGAACGCGCTGGAGACGATGTAGCCGTCCTTATCGACAATCAGCCCGGTGGTGGGCCCGGTGCCGATGAGCAGCTTCCCCACCCGTTCCAATCCACCCACCGTCTCGATGGCAACCACGGACGGCGCCACCCGATCCACTGCGGCCTGAAAGGCCTGCTGCTCGAGCAACTCGATATCCTCGGCGCCTCGCGCCAAGCCCGGCAGGAGAATGGCCACGATCAGGATTATGTGCGTTGGTTTCATGGAATCAGACAACCTAGCCTTCGGTAGTTGTTGTGGTTACGTCAAGTTCTCTAAGGATTGAGCCGCCCCGTCCTCGGGGCGGGTATCGTCGTTGTGGAGCAAATGTCATTCATCAAGGCGAACGTCATCCCTCGCGCCACGTAACTCGCGGCGGGGACGCCGCAGCTCGGGTCCATTGGTCATTGGTCATTTATTGGTCATTCTTTTCTCAGCAGCTACCGAGTAGCCCTCAGCGTGAACTCCAACAGTTCCGGCCCCCGGAGGACGGTTAGCTTGACGCTATCCTCGCGGTCGATGAACTCCAGTTCGGCGAGGAGTGTTTTGCACGATTGGATCAGCCGATCGTTGGCCATCAGCACGAGATCGTCGGGCTTGACGCCGGCCTCGGCGGCCGGGGAGCCCGAGTCTACATGGTCGACATAGGGCGGCGTGCGCTGGAGCACGTCGGGTATCATCACGATACCCAACATGGCGAGCTTTAGCGGCTGCTCGGGTTTGTCCTGGGCCGGGTCGTCCTCGCGGGCGATGAACTTGCCGGTGCGAATCCGGTCGATCGAGTTGCGCAGCTCGCCGATCGGCATGGCGTAGTTCAGCCAGGTGTTGCTAAGCGAGTTTCGCAGTTCCTTGCCCAACATGCCGGCCAGGCGGCCTTGCCGGCTAAGCAGCGCGCCGCCGGCGGCGCCGGGGTTGTTGGTGGCCGCGTCGAGCACGTAGACGGGGCCGTTGTACGGTGTCTCGAAGACTCCGCGCCGCGCCTTCAGCGTGGTGACGACCGAGACGACTCCGTGCTGCACGCTGGCCGGCTCGTTTCCGGTGGCAACGCCGAAGAGGTTACTGAAGGCCAACACGCGGGTGCCGGCGTTGAGTTCGGCCGCCTTGGCCAGTTCGAAGTGCGGCAATTCCTCGGCTTCTATTTTCAGGACGGCCAATTCCAGTCGGGGATCGGCGCCCAGTAGCTTGGCCTCGAACTTGCGGCCGTCGCCCAAGATGGCGGTGACGTAGTCGGTGTCGAGCACGTAGCTCCAGACGGTGAGGATGTGTCCGTCGGGTGAGATGAGCATGCCGCTCTGATAGGCTTCCATCCCCCGGTATCCACCCGCCCCCCAAAGCTTCACCATCTTGGCTTGCGCTTGGTCGATCGTCTCGGTGACGGGCGAGTGCGCGCGAACCGCCTCGGCCGCCGCTGGCCAGGTAGACAGGCAAAGCAGCATGGCGATGCACGCGATAGTATTAAATCGATTGTTCATTCTGCTATTCACTTTCGGTTTAGCCGGCGGGCTTGCCCGCCGTGAGCCAACACGCGGCGGGCAAGCCCGCCGGCTAAACGGCTTACGATTTCTTATCCCCGTCAACGGGTGCTCCAATTTGAATTTCCTCGAACAGGAAGATACCGTAGAGGTCGTTTCCAATGCGGACTTCCATCCGGCCGGGAACCATCCGGCCGTCGACCTGGCGGTGTTCGGAGAAGTAGATTTCGCAGGGGTCGACGTGGTCTTCGGCGAACATCTCGATGGCCAGCAGATCGCCCTCGCTGGGATCAAAATAGAAGCGGCACTCGACACCGCCGTGGATGCCCGCTAGTACGTCGACCAACCCTTCCCGTCCGGCCAGCGGGGCAGTACCCAGGTAGGCAACCTGCCCGAACCGGTCGGGCCCCTCGACGGCCAGCCGCCGCCAAAGGTGCAACGCCGGCATCAATCCGCCGCTACCGGCCGGCAGGAGCGACGAGTGTAACTCATCGGTTGCCTTCCATTCGGTCTTGCCGCCGGGCAGAGTGAGCGTGGCATCGGTGCCGGTCAGTTCGCAGCGGAACGTGCCGCCGCCTTCTAGCGGCCCGGCGATTGCCCAAGTGCCGCCGAGCGAGGCGAAATCACCCCGGGCGGTCCAGGCCTTCCAAACCCGGTCGCGGTTCATTTTGTTGAAGTAGAAGTTGGCGTAGCCGCGCTTCTTCTCGAAGTGATTCTTACAGACCTCGGGCATCGGCTTCTTGGGACGCATGATTCGCGCCGGGTGCCCGGGCGGATGGCCCGGTATTGGAATTTGCTTGGGTTGCGGGCTCTTGTCGGGTTTCTTTTCGGGATCGTCACCCGGCTGGGGACCCTCGGGCTTCGGCTCCTTGTCCGGCTTGTCACCCGGCTCCTTACCCGGCACTTTTTCCAGATCCTTCGCTGGTTTGTCGCCGTCGGGTTTTTGTTTCGGCTTTGGTTTCTCACCGGGCTTGGGGACGGGCATGGGGATCGCGCGGCGGCGGCCTTCGAGCTTCTTCAACAACTCAGCCTCGCCATGTACGCCCGCCAGCCGCACCAGCACGTCGTGCCGCTCGCGCTCGCGGCGGTATGTCAACGGTATCCGCCAATCCTTGGGGAAGATGCCCAGAACGTTCTTGAACCCGTTGGTGGTCGTCACCGGCCGGCCGCCGAAGCGGATGATTTCGTCGTCGAATCGCAGCCCGCGCCGGTAGGCGTCGGACTGATCGAGGATATTGCTGACCACGACGCGTCCTGCATCGTCGGTGGCCACTTGCGCGCCGAGCGTGGCGTGGTCGGCAATTCGACCGGCTCTCAGGTAGCCCATGAAGTTCTTGATCTGGTTGATCGAGATGGCGTATCCCACGCCGACGTTCACCCGGCCGCGCTTCTCGAACGACCCGCGACCGTTGATGCCGATCAGGTTTCCTTGCGCGTCGAACAGCGGTCCGCCGGAGTTGCCCGGGTTGATCGAGGCGTCGGTCTGGATGCAGTCGGCGTATTCCAGGAGCGTGCCGGCCGGATACTGGTAGCGGTGCGTGCCGGAGACGATCCCATAGGTAACGGTCGGTTGGAAGTCGGTCGCCAGCAGGAACGGATTGCCCATGGCGAAACACCAGTCGCCGGCCCGGACCCGGTCGCTGTCGGCCATTTCGGCGTGTGGGAAGTCGTCGCGTCCGAAGAGTCTGATCAGGGCCACGTCGCCCGTGGGATCGATGCCCACGATGACGGCGTCGTAAAGTTTCCCGTCGGCCATGCCGCATTTCATGGCGTTGCCGCACGGTTTGACGACGTGGAAGTTGGTTAGCGCGTATCCGTCGGGCGAGATGACCACGCCGGAGCCGCCACCCGCGCCGCTGGATGAAAAGACCGCCAGCACCGAGACCTTGGCCTTCTCCATGGCGGCTATCCGCTGGTTCTCGGCCTCGACGACGGCCTTATTGATATCGGCCTTATTGATATCGGCCTTATTGACAACGGCCTTATTGATACCGGCCTTGTTGATATCGGCCTTGTTTGCCTCGGGTTTGTTTACCTCGGCCGCCGAAGCCGAAAGGGCCCCAATCGCCAGGATAGGCATGAGTAACAAAACGGAGCGGTTCATTTAACGATCCTCGCTTCGCACAGGTCGAGATGGTCGGCCACGCCCAGGTCCTCGCCAAAATCGACCAGAATACTCAGCCGGCGTACGCCGGTTATGTCGAGATCGACTTCCTTGGGCGGATCGGTTCCGGTTACGGTTGTTTCCAAAAGCACGCGTTCGTCGCCGCTGACGACCAGACGAGCGTTGCCGCGCGGACGCACGCGGTCGTCCATGCCCACGGTCGCCTTCAGGCGGCGGAATCCCTCGGGCAGGCGATAGACCATCTTGGTGTGTCCGTGCAGCGCCAGTCCCTTCTGATATTGCTTGCCGCCGAGCCGCAGCCCGTCAGGCTCCAGGCCACGATTTCGCCGCGGGGCATAGAAGCTTTCCATCGACGGCAACTTCTTCTTCGTGCCGAAATAGGGCGTCCAGAGGGCCGACTCCGGTTCCAAATCACCCAAATGGACGATCTTTCCTCGCGAGAAGTCGATTCTTTCGACGGCATCCAGCGGGCGAGCGACTTCCAGGCCAGCGCGAGTGGTCCACTGCAATTCGCTGCCGCCAAGCTTGAGCGTACTGACAATCCACTGCGAGCCGGCCTGATCGGTAAGCGTGCAAATCGCCTCGGATAGCTTGCGGCCGGCGGGGTGATGATGCACCAGGCCGTGAACCTTTGACAGCTTGATCGGCAAGATGTCGCCGTCGAGGTCGAAGTTGACCACCTTGTCGGTTACGTCTCGCAAAACGCCCTCGTGGTAGTCGATGCTGTCGCCCTTGCGGGTGACCAGCAGGTCGCTATCGGTATCCTTGTCGAGGATTTCTCGCCACTCGGCGGCCATGGCCTCGTCCTGATCCTGGAGGCGGACGGCCTTGATGTCGGCCACCGGCACTTCGACTTCTACGCCGGCCGCGACGAGTTTCCCCTTCCCGCCGGCCGCCGTGTACGCGGAACCGACAAGTGAAGAGCCGTCGACCAGCTCGATCCAAACGCTGGGCGGCGTTTGCGGTGCGGGCGACTCGTTCTTGGTTGCGACTTCCATCAGGCCGCTGATATCGACCGACTCGTTGCCGTCGGCCGTCTTGACGGTCAGATGCTCGGCATCCAACTCGACGAGCGAGCCGGCAATCAGCCGGCCGTCGAGCGTGCGCGCCTCCACCTCGGCGGGCGCGACAAGCAGGATACTGGTTAGCAGGAGCGTTAGCATGTTTCGTGACGCCTCACTTTTCGCTGTTCTCGTTGGCTAGCTTGCGGAAATATTGTTCGATCACGTCGCGGTAGTGCGAGGGGAAGTCGCGGCCGATTTGCTGCAGCGCCTCTTCTCGCTTCTTCGGCGGCAGGTCGCCCCAGCCGCTCTTGTTGCCGATGTTCCGCTTGGTTACGTTACCCGGCCCCTTGCCGCCCATGGGCGTGCTGTCCGGCGCCGGTCTGTTCGATTGGCTACCGCCGGCTCCGCCACCTCCGCCACCTTGCTGTTGCTGGTCTTCGAGCTTCTTGATTAGTTTATCCAACGACTCGATCACGCCGTCTTCAACCTTGCGGACCCGCTTGCCGGCTCGGCCAAGGTCCAGCCGGCGACGGATGTCGTCCATTCGTCGGGCGATGTGGTCGAGCGTGTCCTCGCGGAGGCCGCCGATGTCTTCCTTCATCAGCCGGGCCACGGTCACATAGCGGCGGGGGCTCTGCTCGTCGCCCTCAAGGAGCCGCTCGATGGCCTCGATGCCGGCCTCCCGATCCAAGAGCCGATGGTGTATCACGCCCTGATAGAACAGCAGCGAGGCCGGGTCGACCACGCCCTCCGGCTGCAAATCCGACAACTGCTTAAGGGCCTCGTCGAACAGCGATTGGTGCACCAGCCAGCGGCCGTAAAGCAGACGCAGGTTGGCGGCCACCAGCGGCGGCGTTTCGGGGTCCCTCAGCCAGTCCTGGTCGGGCAACACGCGGGGTGTATGAGACGCGGAGCAAAGCTCGACCAGCTTTCGCGCGTTCGGATCGGCCAAGGCCAGCGTCGACGCCAGGCGGTTCAACAGTTCGGTGCCGGTCGGCTGCTCGGTGCCGGTCGCCCAAAGCTCGTTCGCCTTGGCGCGAATCGCATCGTCCGCCTTGCGGCTATCGAGCCAGGCGAACACGTCGGCCCGAACCGATTCGGCCTTGGGCGGCTGCCAGCTTGGAGCAACCAGCGGCTCGGCGGATAAGGCCGGCGATGTCAACGCGGCCAGAAACAGCGCGGTCGACACAAGCAAAGTCTTGGGAATCCAGTTTTTCATCATTTATTCCTCCCCGATTCGATATCGCGGGTAACGCGGTGAATCCGTTGTTCACGTTCGGCAAGCCGCCGCAGCGCGTCGATCAGCTCGGCACGGTCGGCCTGCTCGCCTTCGACCAGTTTCGAGTAGCGCTCGGTGCGGCGGTTTACCCGCATTTGAAGCGCCCGAATCATCTTCAACTCGGCCAGTATGTCGACCAGCGGCGGATCCCGTGGCCGGCTAGGCGGTGGTGGTGGCGACTGGCGTTGCTCTTCCATCTCCTTCATCGCCTTTTGCAGGGCTTCGATCATCTCCTCCAGGGCGGCGATAATGTCTTTCTCGATGGCTTGCGTAATCTCCCCAACCTTAACCTGGGCCAGGCGTTCGACGACCTGCTGCATGTCCTCGCGCATCTGGTCGACGGACTCGGGGAAAGCGACGGCCGTGCCGTCTTCGCGGAGGAGCATCAGGGCTTTGTCGGCCTCGACGACGATATCCGACTCCTTGTTGCTAAGCCGGCTCGACTCGATGTCGTGACCGTGGCTGCGTTTATCCTTGGGCACTTTACCTAGCCGGACAGTTCCCTCGTAAACCGCCCGCTGCATTTCAAGCATCTTCTTGAATCTTGCTTCGAGCATGGCGAGCATCCGCGCGATTTCTTCTTCACGAAGCTGACGGAGGATTTCCTCCAACTCGGCCTTTGCCTGCTCCAATTCGCGGATTGCCTCCTCCTGCTCCTCGACCGCGCCTTCTCGCTCGGCCTTTTCGAGCTTCTTCTTGGCCTCCTCCATTTTCTTTTGGGCGGCTTCCAGGCGTTTTCTTGCCGGATTCTCATCCTGCTGCTGATCCTGCCCTTGACCCTGACCTTGGCCTTGACCCTGACCTTGGCCTTGACCCTGACCTTGGCCTTGACCTTGGCCTTCGCCCTTGCCTTCGCCCTTGCCTTCGCCTTTACCTTCGCCTTTACCTCCGTCTTTACCTTCGCCTTTACACTCTCCTGCACCCTC
>CAZDHN010000101.1:0-13052 GCA_964505115.1 uncultured Planctomycetaceae bacterium | reverse complement strand
CAGATAGAATCGGGCGAGTTGATCCGTGATCGATTGTTGCGGCGTACTTTGACGGCTATTGACCCTCAGAAAGCCAATGCACGAGGGCCGACCAACGGGAGGCCCGGTTTCTCCGGGAAATACGGAGAATCGACGCTGCATTGTTCTTCTGAATATCAATAAAACCCGCGTCTACCTCTCCCGCGACGCACGCGAAGTCAAATCCTCATCGTTATGTGTTTTCGTTCCCATCATATCTTCTGCGCACTGCCAACGGCGCATGGTCTAGCAGTTCAGCATAGCGCGGCCCGTAGCCGCAACCAAAAGAGAAGAGGGCTCAGGGGTCAGGGATCAGGGGTCAGCATATTGAAAGCACCTTGACGCCGGAATTCCGCCCGCTGGCCCCTGGTTTCTAACCGCTCTTCAGGTGACGCATTACGGCCAATCGAGCAGGAGTCTTTGTCAAGAACTCAACGATGTTCGGGCGTAGTAGTTCGACTGTTTGAGTTTTGGAGTCAGTCCAAGTCTTTGACGCCAAAGCTGTTATTGACCCTTGCATAGCCAATGACCGAGGGCGAAGCCCGGTTCCCCGGCGAAACCCCCTTGATCCGCGCATTAGCCATGCAAAGATCAATAGTTCCGACTTCCGACCCCCAACCTCCGACTTCCGACCTCCCATGGCTCGAATACTCATCACCTCCGGCCCTACCCGCCAGTACCTGGACCCGGTGCGCTACATGACCAACGCCTCCAGCGGCCGGATGGGGCGGGCGCTGGTCGGCGCGGCGCTGGAAGCCGGTCACGAAGTGGTGGTCGTGAGCGGTCCGGTCGACGTGGAGTATCCGGCCGGTGCCCGCGTGCTGCCAGTCATCTCGACCGAAGAGATGTTGGAAACCTGCCTCGAGGTCTTTCCCGACTGCGACGGGCTGATCGGCGCGGCCGCTCCCTGCGATTACCGGCCGGTCAAAATCGCCTCGCACAAGATCGCCAAAACCGGCGAGCCGCTGACGCTCCGCATGATAGAGACACCCGACGTGGTGGCGCGGCTGGGCGCCGTTAAGCAATCGCAATGGATGGTTGCCTTCGCCTTGGAGACCGAAGATCAGCGGATGCGTGCCTTGCAGAAACTCGAACGCAAGAGCTGCGACCTGATAGTGGTCAACGGCGCCGATGCCATCCATGCCGCCAACACGACCGTCGAGATGATCAACGCCGACGGAGACGTGCTGCTCGACGCCGCCGGCAGCAAGGAGGAAGTCGCCCGGGGCATTCTCCGCGTCGTCCAAGAGCAGCTAATCAATGCTTGATTGACCCATCGCCTTCAGCGCGCCCTCGTGGACGATCTGGCCCCGGTGGGTAACCAGCGAGTGCCGCACGATCTCGTCGTCCATGTCGATTGTCTCGAGGCCGTTCTTAAAGAGGTTCTTGACGTAGTGGAGCACCTTGTCGGCGTAGAGCCGGCTTGCGTCGACTGGCATCGAGCCGGGGATGTTCCAGGCGCCGTGGATCAGCACTCTGCCGGCACGGATTTCGCGTCCCGGCTCCGTCAACTGGCAGTTGCCACCCTGGTCGACCGCCACGTCCATCACTACCGACCCCGGCCTCATCCCGGCGACCATCGACTCGGTAACCAGCACGAGCGCCCGTTCGCCTTGTACAAGAGTGCATAGGATGACAATGTCGGACTTTTCAATCAGCGGTTTGAGCATTTCGCGTTCGGTTTTCAGCCACTCGCGCGGCAGGACCTTGGCCCGACCTTCGCCAACGGCCAACTCCGGCGGCACGTCGAAGCCGACGACCGTGGCGCCCAGGCTCTCGGCCTTCTCCTTGGCGGCGGGGCTTATGTCGGCCGCCTCGACCGACGCTCCCAGCCGCACCGCCGTCTCGATCGCCTGCAAGCCGACGGCACCGGCGCCCACAACCAGTATCCGTGCCGGCTCGTTCGTCCCAATCGCGGGAATGAATTGCGGATACAGGTTCGCCGCGATCAGCACCGATTTGTAGCCGGTGACCGTGCTCATCGGAGTCAGCGCGTCCATCGGCAGGCCGCGGGGCGTGCGCGGGATGCCGTCCATCGTCAAGGCGGTGATGTTCCGGTCGCGCAACATACGAACCATCTCATGACTGGCGGGCGCGGCCGGGTGCAGGAAGGTTATCAGCGTCGCCCCTTCGCGAAGCATGGCGGCCTCGTGCTTGGCGGTCGTCTCGTTGAAGATCGGCTGCTTAACCTTCAGGACGACATCGGCCTCCACGAACAGGGTCCTCGTGTCCGCGACGATCCGTGCCCCGGCCTGCTCGTATTCGTCGTCTGATCGGAAGGCTCCTTCGCCGGCCAACGACTCCACCAGGACGGTGAAGCCCATCTCGACATACTCCCTGACCATCTCGGGAAGCGCCGCCACTCGGCGCTCATTGGCCAATATTTCCCTGGGAACTCCAAGTATCATGGGTAGTCTCCTTACCAATATGGCCCCGGCGATCAAGTGCGTTTCAAAGCCTACACTTTGCCAGTTCAGGTTTCAACCCATGTGTGGGGCGGGTTTGTAGCTGGATTCGCAAGAATTGAGCCCGCGATCGGCAATCGATCCGAATTCTTGCGAATCCGGCTACCGCTTTATCGCGAAGCCCCCCAACTGCCACGCATTGCACCTTTACGGCACCCCCGGCGGCAGATTAACATATGTGTAAGGGGAGCGGACGGCGGAGGAAGAAGCGGCAGGCACGCCCGGGAGAATGGCCCATGTGCGGTACGGCAATCTGTGTGGTGATGATGGCGGTAGGCATCGACGTCGGCTGGCAGCCGCTGCCTGGCGGCGGAGTCGAGTACATCATCCAAATCGAGCCGGAAATGCTCGATACGCTTCGCGGCGGCGAGGATTTGGGTAGCGAAATCCCGTCCGGGCTCGACGTTCGCAGCTACCGGATAACCATCGGCAACGACAAGCTGCCCCGCAAGGAGCCGGCCGAACCGGCGGCCGGTCGGACGCAGACGCCGAAAAGCAAGACGCCGGACCCCGCGGCCGGCTTGTTCAACGATCCGTTCTTTGGCTCCTCGAAATCTACTGGGAGCCCGTCCGATTCGTCGCCTTCCGACACGCCCGGCAAGCTGCCACCCGACGCCGCCAGCAAGCCGCTACCGCATCAGCAAGTGACCTTCGAGAAGCCGACACTCGACAAGATACCGAAAGACCTGCAAACGCCGGCCGGCGTGGCGGCAGCCGAGGAGCCGGCCAAGCCCTGGTGGGCACTAACAATGGCGTTGGCGATCCTTTTCGGATCGCTGGGCGGGAACCTTTATCTCTGCTGGATCGCCTTCGACGCACGCAGCCGCTACCGGGGCCTGCTGGAAAAATACCTCGCCGTCAGCCACGGCGGCGAATCGGGCGAGTGAATCTAGCTGGTCAAGAGAAGACAGGATTTACACAATTAACAAGATTCACAACACATCAGCCGACTGAAGTAGCTTCTGCATAATCGTGCAACAAGAATGCCGACGAGATTAGGAGGATTTTGAACAGAAAGCAAACAAAGCCAACGAAGAAGACAGAAGGATTCTGCCTGCTCGGTTAAGCTTTGGGCGTTACGCCCCTCCCGCGATGGGCGAAACCAACCAATACCAACATCTTCGTTACCTTCGTTTCCTTCTGTTCAATTTTTCCTTATTTCCGCCGCATCATCTTCATCTTGTCAATCCTGTAAATCCTGTCTCCTCCCTTCTTCCGTGCACTCAAACCCGCCAGGGGCCGCGCATGGGGCGGGTTAGCAGGCGGTTGGCTTCAGCGTCGTCGACGAACTGTTGGGCAACCGGGTCCCAACGCAACTCGTGTTCCAGGCGACCGGAAATCTCGGCGATCATCCCCAGGATCGTCGCCACGTGGCCGGCCTCGACCGGAGCGACGGGGTCCTTGCGATCGAGCACGCATTCGAGGAAGTTGCCCTGGTGGTGGGTCGACTCGTAAAGCCCGTCGTTGACGCGAACGTCCAGCAGCGACGCCGGCTCCGCCTTGATGCCTCCCCGGTTGACATGCACCCAGCCCTTCTCGCCGATGAACCGCGTGCCTTGCGGCAAGGGGTTGCCCGTGTCGCTGAACTTCATCACCAGCCCGTCGTCGAAGACGAACTCCGACTGCCAGGAGTTGATGTTGTCGCAGATTGGATGCGTGCGATAGGTCGACTTGCAGGTGACCTTAAACGGCGTCTTGCCGATCGAGGGCATGCCCCAGTTGGCGATATCCAGATGATGCACGCCCCAGTTGACGATGAACCCGGCGCAGTAGTCCTTAATCAGATACCAGCCGGGCCAGTCGATGCAGCAGGGGTTGTACGGTTTGAAGGGGGCGGGGCCGACGTACATGTTGTAGTCGAATCCCTTGGGCACCGGCTGGGCGGTGAAGGGGCCCTTGAACCTCGGCTGGTACTTGGGGCCGGGCGCGGCCACTTCAACCGTATGAACCTTGCCCAGGTGGCCGAAGTGGGCCAGGTTGCAGGCCTGGCGGAACTTCGCGTCGGAGCGCTGCTGGCTGCCCGTCTGGAACACGCGGCCGTAGCGTCGCACCGCCTCGCAAATCGCTCGCGACTCGGTCACGGCAACGCCCAGCGGCTTCTCGCAATACATATCCTTGCCCGCCGCCGCCGCGGCCACGGCGATCGGCGCGTGCCAATGGTCCTGCGGGGCGATCAGCACGGCGTCGATGTCGTCGCGCTCGAGCAGTTCGCGGAAGTCGCCGTACATATCGCACGGCTTGCCCTTTCCAGAAACCTTGCCGGCTTTCTTGTTGGCCTTGTGCTTTGCCACGACGCCGGCCGCCCGCTCGCGCATCTTGTCTCTTACGTCGCAAACGGCGACCACCTCCGCCTCGGGCCTGGATAGCATGGCTTTCATAACGCCGGTGCCACGTCCGCCCGAGCCGATGAGCCCCAAGGCGACGCGTCCGCTGGGCGCCTTGGCCCCATCACTGCCGAACACCGAAGCCGGCAGGATCAGCGGCGCCGCCAGAAGCGCGCTTCGTTTGACAAACTGCCGTCGCGAAATGCCCTTACCGCGCTTGCCGGTCAACATGGTGTGTCTCCAATCAGGTTAGTTTGTTTTGATAATTTTCGAGTCGATTTCTTACCCGTAGCTGAATTCGCAAGAATTCAGCCATGCTACATAAGAACATAACAGCCCGCGCGGCCAATTTCAAGCTCAGAAGAGCTTTAGCTGCCTAAAGCAGTCGCCAGTTTTCTCCCCTCGCCCCGCCCGCGGGTAGAGGGGCCGGGGGCGAGGGGTTGAGAAATGGAGTTGGGTGGAATTCAATATTATCCAGACATTGTTCCGTGGCTTCAGGCCCAACGGGCCGCGCTATCATAGCCCAGGACGAAGTCCTGGGTAACCGGCCCATACCACGCTGGGAAGCCCCAACGGGGCGCGGTATCCACTTTAGCGCGGCCCCTTGGGCCTAATTCCGACTGGAACGACGAAGGCGACGCCGACGCCGAAACAATCTCAGGAAGAACGCAAAGCTTGCGCATAGCGCTACAAGGGGGATGATAGGCCAATAATTGACATACAGCTCGGCAACCGCGAGGGCGAGAGCCGGTGTATCCGTCTCGGCAAGAGTTTCCACGCGATTCACCCAGTGGTCGAGCAACATCATGACTGCTGCGCACAAAACGACCGCAATCCAAAAAACACCAAACGCGGCAAGAAAAGCCAACAGCCATCGGACAATCGCACCGCCTTCTCCGGCGTCGGCAGATTCAGAGGCCGGTGGCTGATATGGATTGTCGTCAGGCATGCGTGGACTTACTCCTGCAAACCGGTTCTTCGGGGATTTTCGTGGCTGCATTCGTTGTTTTGCAGGCCGGTTCACCGGCCTTTTCCGCCGTAGGCGGTATTAGGCCCGTGCTTCAGCATAACGAATTCGGCCAAGACGTTATGCTGCATAACCTACGGCTTGCCCGCCTTCGCCTCGTCAAGCGCCCGTAGCAGTTCTATTCGGTCGAAGAAGGCTGCGCCGCCCATGGCGGTTGGGGCGATGCCGGTTAGGGTGAAGGGGCCGAAATCTTTCCAGAGGTCGCGGGTGACGACGGTCCACTCGCCGGGTACGTCGGGCGAGACCTCGACGGCCTGCCAGTCGGTCGAGTTGCGGCCGCTGTAGTAGCGGCGCAGCGGCTTCTCGGCGGGCGGCCAGGCGCCGTCGGCGGCCAGCTCGATCATCACGCCTTCGCCACGCGATTTCCAGGCGAAGCGGATGTAGCGGTACTGGCCCGGCTCGGGCTTCTCGGCAATCCGATATTGCCAGCCGGGTATCCGCGGGTTGAAACGTTGCGGCGGAGTGACGACAAGCGAGGCCTTTCCGGAGAAGGGGTTGGCCGAGTCGAGCCTGACGGTTCCTCTGCCGGTGGATAAGTGCGAAACCATCTTTGGATCGTCTTCGAAGAGCGCGACCATGGAAGGCGCCGTCCCGTAGGCCTTTCGCAGGAAGGCGATCAGGTCGGCGATATTTTGCGGGCTGACCTCCTTCTCCAGGTCCTCCGGCATCATCGACAGCGGCGAGGCTTCCATCTCGTCTATATCCTTCCGCAGAATCGTCTGCTCCTTCCCCTCCTCGCGACACAAGGCCACGCTGGTGGCGGTCTCCGAGGCCAGAACGCCGGTGAATATCCGCCCGTCGTCGGTAACCACCGTGTAGTTGTTGAAGCCCACCGTGATGACGTTGTTGGGGTCCAGAACGTCGGTAACCAGCATCTCGTCCGACTTGCTGCTGACGACCGACAGGTCGGGCCCGACCACGTAACCTTCGCCTTCGAGTTGATGGCATTTGGCGCACTGCTTGTCGAACACCTCTTTTCCCCGGCCGGCATCGCGCGGCCCGGCGAGTGCTTTGACGTATCGGGCCAGCACCGCCTGCCGGCCTTTGTCGGCCGATCGACCCGCCAGAAGTTTTTCTGCCCGCTGCCGGATGTTGGCGTCGGGGCTCTTTAGCAATCGCTCGCGTCGCAGCGCGTCCAGTGCCGAGGGCCGGACAACGCCCGCCTGCATGGCGTCGAGAAGATTCGGCAGGCGATTCTTCCGCCCGAAGATCGCCTCGATAATGGCGATTTGCACCTTGGGCGTATAGCTCGGCCAGTTTTCCAGCAAGAGCGAGCCGACTTCCGCTTCGGAAGCCGAGGCCAGCGCCGCCACTGCCGCCAGTTGGATGTCGAGCGGTTGGCGAGATTCGAGCAGTTCCTCGGCAATCGAAGCAAGTTCGGCATACGTGGCCCCGCGCAAAAGGCCGATGGCCGCTTGCCGATCGGCGACCGCCCGATCGTCGTCTAGCGCAACTTCCTTCGCGGCGGCCAGGGCCTTCTTCATGCCCTCGCTTTCCTGTAACTTCACCAGACCGGCCGCCCGCACGGCAAGTTCCTGGACGCGTGGCGAAGGGCTGACCAGCAACCGGCTCAGCCCTTGTTGCGCGGTTGGCGACTTCACGGCTCGCGCCTTTCCTCGCTCCAATCCTTCCACGAGCCCTTCCAGACAAGCGGTCTGTAGCGATGCCGCATCGCTACCCCGTACCTCGGCAAGGTTGCCGAGCAGTTGGCCGATCTCCTCGTCCTGGCGCCGGGCGCCGACAACCGTGGCGATCGGCTTTGCCAGGAAGCGTCCTTCCTTCAAGCCGCCTTCCTGATTGAGCAGGGCGTGCAGCAACCGGCCGGACGAATTCGGCACGGAACTCATAACGGCCGCCCGTATCCAGCGATTGCCGCCGTCTCGCGATGCCAGAACGGCCAGCGCTTCGGTCGCACGACGGTCTTTGCTCTGGCCCAACGTGAACGCCAGTTGCAATCGAACCCGGGGCTCCGGGTCGTCGACCATCTGGAGGACTCTGCCGGTCAGCGCCGGCTCCTTGTCCAGCCATCTTTCGGCCAGGCAGAGAGCGTGCATGCGAACGGCGAAGTGCGCGTCGCCAAGCGATTGGGTAACCAGACCGGGCTCGAGCGCGTCCAGCCCGTCGAGCGTATAGAGTGCGTGGAGCCGGGCTTGCGGCGTCTTGCCCTGCCGCACCAGATCGGCCAGCCGACCGGCCGCCGTTTTGTCGGCCCGTTGGACCAGCAGCCGCTGGGCGGCCAGTCGCCATTGGCAGTTGGGGTTGGAAAGCTCGTCCACCAGCCGCTCGCTGGGCGCGTCGGCCAGATCGAGTCTTCTCGACTTGGGCGCGCCCTCATGCACGACTCGCCAAATCCGCCCCCGCTTGGAGCCGCCAATTAGCGACTCGATGTACAACTGCTGAAGGTATCGGGGAATCGCCGAGTAGTCTTCGATGATGCCTCGGTACATGTCGACGATGTACAGCGCGCCGTCCGGCCCCGTCTCCAGATTGACGGGCCGGAACCATTGCTCGGTCGAGGTAAGAAACTCCACCGTCTCGTCTTCCCGAGGCCGGCGGACCGTGTAGTCGGTGCCGTCGCGAAGCAAGAGGCAGCGGTGGACCAGGTTATGGGCATTGTCGACGCTGAAATGATTGCCGCGGAACTCGGCCCCAAAGGCGTCGGCCCGATATACCGTTTGTCCGCTGGCCGCCGTAAAGAAACCGTTGGCAGTCGCCTCCGCGGCGCCGTAGAATTTCACCCAGGCCGGGTCCTTGCTCCGGGCCGTTCGCCAGGGGTCGGGCCGGCTGATCGGATAAACTCGGGCGGGATGGCCGTAAGTGGAAATGTTCACCACCGGCTTGGGCGCGGCATAGTACGGGTTCCGCGCCAGGTACCTGTACGGGATCGGGCCGACCGACAGCGCGTGTTGCTGGTTGGTTACCAGGAAGCGGTCGCCCCAATCGTTGATCGCCTGCCCGAACCCGCTGGCGCTGCCGGAACAGGCTTCCAACGCGCTGCCGTCCGGCTTGAAGCGGAAGCAGACGGCTCCTATTGTGACGGGCTTGGCCAGATTGGGGCCGGTGATCGTTCCGCCGCTGCGTATCCCGTTGACGCAGTAAATCCAGTTATCAACACCCCAGCGGGGATTGCTGATTCGGCTCCACATTTCGTAGAGGCCAAACCCGGTGAACAGCGTCTGGCGGACCTCCGCCTTGCCGTCTCCGTCACGATCGGCCAAGTAGATGATGTCCGGCGCGCACATGGCGATCACGCCGCCGCGGGCGGCAACCACTCCGTAGCAGGCCGGCAAGCGGTCGGCCCAAACATGACTGGCATCCACCAGGCCGTCGCCGTCGCTGTCTTCCAGCAGCTTGACAGTTCCGTATTGCTCCTGCTTGGCATGCTTGATCGCTTCCGGAGGAGCCAGAATTCGCCGGACGGCCTTGTCCAGAACGCCCGTCTTGTTCAACTCCAATACGTCCAGATAGCCTTCCAGGTTGTAGCCGTGAATCTCGGCGACGAAGATCCGCCCCCGGGCGTCGAAGGCGATAGCCGTCGGATCGGCCAGATGCGGCTCGCTGGCGACCAGTTCGACCTGAAAGCCCTCTGAAACCCGAAATAGCTCAACACTCTCTTCCGGCGGAATCGCCTTCGGCGCGTCGGTGGCAAGTTTAATGCCCTGGCCGCTTGAAAGACTCGTGACCAAGACGCAGATGCCGACTAACAGAATGGGAAGAATACGCCGCATGGTGTTTTCTCCTGGAGGGCCTGTTCAGCGGTCCGTTGAAAATGGGTGCCACTGCTGGCTTGTCCAGCAGTGCGAAGCACACTCCACAACACTGCTGGACAAGCCAGCAGTGGCACCCGAACAAAATGCCCTTTTCAGAACTCGACCGTTCCCTCTTCGGCCGACGGTGCCTCGGGCGGTGCCTCGGGCACGGGTGGGGCCGGGGTTGGTTGGCGGTTATCCTTGGGCTGTGCCAGGTCCGATTCGTAGACCGGGCGGTAGATGTAGCTGTTCGGGCCGGTCTCGATTACCTTGTGACCCAGCGGCTGTTCGACACGCGGCGTGTAGGGGTAGCCGTAGATGTCGCCAGGCACCAGCGGCCAGGGCTCGAACACGCCCGGGTAGCCGCGATAGCTCCACGCGCGTCGGGCCGCGCGCCGACCGGGATAAGCGTAGCGGTAATCGACGCCGTATGGATAACGCCGAGCCGATGCCTTCACCGCGGCCGAGTACTCTTGCACGTTGCGGATTACCCGCAGTTGCGCATCAATCGCCGCGCGCCGTTGCCGTTCGGCATACTGCTGGGCGTCGCGAATGGCGTCGAAGGCATCGTACTTCTTCGGAAACCGCGGCTGCCCCGGCGGTATCGCCTCCGCCGCCAAGACCGTTGCGTGAACAGTCAAAGCGATCGACACAACGCACACCATGCAAGCCAAGATTCGGACAACCATAATTCTGCTCCCTGGCAAGATCGTTTAGTCCCGGCGGCGGGTGCCACTGCTGGCTTGCCCAGCAGTGTCTTAGCGGCAATTGCACTTCACACTGCTGGACAAGCCAGCAGTGGCACCCTTCTTTAACGCCGCCGGTTAGAAGTCGTCAACGGCCTTGGATTTCTTGGGTGCTTCCTTTTTCTTGGCGGGCTGGGCCTCGTCGAAGATATCTCCACCGTAAAGGGGCATGTGGCGGTAGTAGACTTCGAGTGTCATGGCCGATAGCGCGGTGCAGTAGAGCCGGCCGCCCTTGTCCGAGCCGTGGTCGGCGCCGCCGAAGTACCAGCTACCCAACTCGTGTCCGTCTTTCGCTTGCGAGTTGACCAGCGAGTCGCGCATTCGCGGGTTCCATTGCTTCCAGGGCTCGCCGCCAAAGTGGTGAATGACCTGGGTGGCGTAGT
Organism: uncultured Planctomycetaceae bacterium; assembly: GCA_964505115.1. Classification (GTDB taxonomy): domain Bacteria; phylum Planctomycetota; class Planctomycetia; order Pirellulales; family Thermoguttaceae; genus CAZDHN01. The sequence goes on along the minus strand of CAZDHN010000101.1, from coordinate 2,340 downwards.
AGTTGAAGTACATATTGCCTCTGGCGGGCCCTTTTCGGTTCATCGCCTGAACACCCTGTTCCAAGGCCGGGTGTTCGCGTTTCCAGCCCAGATACATCCGCGAAAGCAAGCCAATTGCCTGGGTGGCGCTGGAACCGCGCTCGGGTCCGGTGTATCCGTAGTTGGAGCCGCTTTCAATCTGAACCGCGTCGAGGTACTTGGTCGCCAGGCCGAATGCGCGCGGATCGACGATCAGGTATCCCATCCGGCCGCTCATCAACGCCATCAATTGCCATCCGACGACCGAAGTATCGCCCGCCTGACGAGGCTGGTAGCGCCATCCGCCGCCGTTGGGGTCCTGGGCATGGACGACAAAGTTCAACGCCAACTGGGCCGCCCGACCCAACGAAGCAATTTGCAGCCGAATCCGCCCCTTGGCCTTGTTGATTTTCTGCTTGGCCCGGAGCATCTCGCTGGGGCTCTGTTCGCCGGTGCCGTCGTAAGCGGTGGCCTTTCGCCGGAGTTGCTCGGGCGTGAGGCTCATGGCGTACGCCTCGCAAAGCGCGATGGTGGCCAGCCCGTGCGAGTACATCCGCCCGCCCTCCTCGAAGAGGCTGCCGCCCTCGGGCTTGATCTGCATGTGCGTGATCAGGTAGTTCAAGCCGCCGGCCACCGTCTTCTGATATTTACCCACCTGATGCGTATGGCCCGCGCCGAGAAATGGCAGAATACCCAGCGCGGTGGCGGCCAGTCGTGCTTCGGGCATCGAGCCCGGGTTGCGGCACTTGTTCAGACAACTGGGGGCAATGCGATGCTCGAACGACCAGCCGCCGTCGGGGAGTTGATGTGCGGCCAGCCACTTCAGCGCCAGGTCGACGGCCTTTTCGCTTTCCATGGTCGCCCCGTGGTCGATCGCCTTGCCGCGTCTTCCGCCGCGACCACCCATCCCCTTGCCCGAGCCGCCGGATCCCAGCCCGTTGCCACTCTTTCCCTTACCCGTTCCACGCGCGTTGGCCCGGCCCGTGCCACGCCCCACCTCGCTGAGCAAGTCGTTGAAGGGCGCGGCCTCCAACCCGACCGGGCTAAGCTCGACCGACGCGGCGTCGATCCCCTCGGCCGCCGGCTCCATGTCGACCATCGGCTCCAGCCGATCGGGCTCCATCCGGTCGACAATGTCGGTGGCCGCCTGTTCAAAGTCGGCCTGGTCGATCTCCAGATCGTCGAACTCCAACTCCTCGGGCACGTCGGCCGAAGCGACCAGTTGGATGTTCCGGCTGGGTAGACTGAGCGTCAAGAGCCCCAGCACGACAATAAGCGCAACGTGGACCGCCGCGCTAACGGCCATGCCCCGGTTGTTCTCCATCAGATCGCGCCAGAAGACGGCCAGCATGCCCTCTTCCTCGATCTCCTGGAGTTCCTCGCGAACTCCCACCGCCTTGCGACCTCGCCGCCAACCAGTCCCCGAGACGACCCCGTCGGTCTTCTGCTTCTTCACGAGGATCGGTTGGGGTCTTGCGCTCGTGGATGGCTTGGCGCCATTCGACGACTTGTTCTGATCGGGCGCCGGCAGGGGCACCGGCCGGGGCGCCGCGTGCTTGGTCAGCGTTTGAGCCGGCTTGGCTTTATCCTCGACAGCCGGTTCGGGCGGATCAATGCGTATCGCAGCCGGCGGCTCCGTCTGCTCGGGCGCGTCTTCCAGCGGGATTGGGGCGGGCGGGGTCGTGTCGACTGGAATTGGCGCCGGCGGAACCGTCCGGCTCGGAGGCGCTTCGAGCGGTATGGGCTCAACTGAAACGGGCTCAACTGAAACGGGCTCGACCGAAATTGGCGCAACGGGCGAACTGGTCTCCAGGGGAATCGGTGCCGGCGGCGTGTCCGACTCAGTCGGAATAGGCTGAGCCCGCAAAGGCCTCGCTTGCAGCAACCGGCCCTGGCCCTGCTTCCCGCCCGTGTGCAACTGATTCGCCATGATAAGACTCGATAGCGTTCGTGGAGTGGAAACCCGCTCCGAACCCCTACGGAACGTCCAGTATAGCAGAAATGGCCCCACCGCTCCAAGTGGTTAGATCGGGGGGGGCGGTTGGTAGGGGATGCGGTCCGCACTTTGCGCGCAGCTTGCATGAGCCAGTGTGGTAATCGCCGCCACGGCGCTTCTGGCATGGCGCCGCCGTCGGTGATTCGGATGCCACTGCCGGCTTGCCCGGCAGTGTTTGTGCGGTGTCCGTGCTTCACACTGCTGGACCAGCCGGCGGTGGCACACGGATATCCGGCCGCGGTCGTATGGCGACCGGCGGAAAAGAGCTTAGCAGCCGATTTCGTAGCCGGATTCGCAAGAATTCGGTTCTTCGCATCACTGCTGAA